>JAZDIT010000001.1:0-22043 GCA_043804755.1 Patescibacteria group bacterium
ATCGCTTCAAGGGTCAAAAAAGCTTCCTTTGTAGCCGCGAATACGAATGTAAAAGCGCTCAGGGAAGTTAGAAGAAACGTCCTGCGTTTTCCGTTCGGCGAAGCGTTTACTCACGGCTTGGGAACGGGAATGAATGTGGAATTAGGGGAGAACGCGGCGATAGCCGAAAAGGGAAAAATCAAAAAACTTTTTGAGGATCAGGATCTTTGTATTATTGTCGCCTGTTTGGGAGGGGGGACGGGATCGGGATCAGCTCCCATTTTCGCAAAAATCGCAAAAAGCACGGGATGCCTTACTTACGGAATTTTCACCTTGCCGTTTGAGTTCGAAGGAGAAAGAAAGGCGGCAATCGCCAAAGCGGCTCTGGAAGAATTGAAGCCAAAATTGCACGCAATATCCATAATACCGAACGAAAGGATATTCCAGATTATACAGAAAGAAACTCCGTTAAAGCAGGCGCTTTCGGCCATAAACGAAAAACTTGCCCAAAGCTTGGAGGGTTTGATAGAAATAATCTACGAGCCGGGTTTGATAAATATCGATTTTGCCGATTTGAAAACGGTTCTCGAGGGGCAGGGGAGGCTTACTTACCTGAATACCGTTAAAGTTCCGCGAAAAGAAGGAAATGCCAGTGAAGCCATTGAAAAACTGCTTAACTCCCCCCTGTATCCTTACGGCATCCGGGGAGCAAAAGGCGTTTTATATAACATCGCGGGTGAGAAGAATCTGACGCTTGAGGAAGTGGGTCAGATTTCAAAAACGATTTCCGGCTTAGTTAATAAGGAGGCGAGGATTATTTTCGGAATAGCGCAGAATCCAAAATACGCCGGCGTCGTCGAAACCACCCTGCTTGCCACTGGCTGTGGAACGAAAATTTTTTCAAAGCCTGCGAAAAAAAGAAAGCAGAAAATCGCAAAGAAAGAAGCAGAAGTCGAAAAACCCGTTGTCCGCAAAAAGAGGAAAAAGAAAAAAATAAGTAAATCAAAAATCGGCGCAAATCCAAAAAACAAGCCACCAAAGAAAAAGCAAACAAGAATTAAGGCAAAAGCTTTAAAACCAAAGAAAGCGGAAAATGCGGGGCCTGCCGAAGCCAGGGACAATACGAATACGACTTCGGATCAGGAAGGAAGAATTGAGGTTAAAATAAGGAAAAACGCGCTGCAGATCAAAAAGGAAGCCGAACAGGAAGAGGCGGAAATGTTAGCCCGCGAGAGGATTTGGGAAACGCCGGCTTTTTTGAGAAGAAGGAAAGTTATCTAGGGATGAATTACGGTTCCGCGGAATTTTTTCCCGGATAGAATTTTTTCAAAATTGGAAACATCCGTACCTTTTATTATAAGGATGCGGATTTTTAATTTCCGGGCGGTTTTTGCGGCAATCGGATCGAATGGCGTTGACAATCCGGGGAGCCAGCGGTTTCCGACCAGTTTTTGATAATCTTTCCAGGAAATCTTTTCAAATGGGACGGCATTCTTATATTTTTTGAAATCCCTGTCGTAAACGTACGGCGTGTTGCTGGCATTGATGATTTCTTTTACCCCGAATCTTTTTGCGAACAAAACCGAATCATAATCAGTTGAACATCCAGGTTTCCATCCTGCGCCTATCAGGATTTTCCAGCCGTCTTTTATTTCTTTATAAGGATTTTCCAAAACTTCGGGATACGCAATTCTCCCGAAAATCGCTCTTACAAGCTGAGCGTTCAACCTGGTGGCGTAAATGCCGATCCAATCGGAATCTTCGCGTGACAAACGGGATATTTCGTTTGCCGCTTTAAGGTAGGCGCGACTTGTTTTCCCTCCTCCAGCGATTATCACAAATCTGAAGCCTCTTTTTAAGAATTTCAAAATAAGGCTCCTGAATTTTTTCAGGAAAATCTCGTCGATTTTGCCGGGTTTCGGGCAGATTATCGCACCTCCCAGGGAAATTATGATTGTCTTCTGTTTTTTCATAGCTTTCTTAATATTAGCATTGATGCGGATTCCGTAAACTATCTACTTTATGAAGTTTTTCCAATGTGATAAAATAATCGTAATAATATGGCAAACACATACGATCTGATTATTTTGGGAGGCGGACCGGCTGGAGTCACGGCCGGCATTTATGCGGCAAGACAGCATCTGAATGTTCTATTGGTTGCCAAAAGTTTCGGTGGGCAGATGGCGAGGAAATCGGTAGATATAGAAAACTACCCGGGTTTTGAATGCGTTTCGGGGCTTGAGTTAATCCAGAAATTCGAAAATCATCTCAGAAAGCAGAAAATCGATATTGAAATAAATGAAGTTGCAAGTTTGGATAAAATTGAAGAGGGATTTAAAGTTATAACAAAGGATAAAAAAGAATTCCGAGCCAGGGCTTTGATTGTCGCTACGGGTAGCGATCCGCGCCATCTGGATATTCCCGGAGAAAAGGAATTCACAGGCAGGGGAGTCAGTTATTGTCCGATTTGCGACGGGCCGGTTTTCTCGGGAAAGAAGGTTGCCATAGTCGGGGGAGGAAACTCCGCTCTGGAAGCCGCGATATTTCTGAGCAATTACGTGCAGAAAATTTACATTCTGGAAAGAGGTGAGCATATTGGAGGGGACAGCGTCATCTATGAAAAGGCGGCTAAAATGGGAAAGACGGAAATAATAACCAACGTCGACCTGAAGGGAATAAAAGGAGATAAATTCGTCGATTCAATCATATACCAGGATATTGGAACAAAAGAAATAAAAACTCTCCAGGTTGGCGGAATTTTTGTCGAAATCGGCAATCGTCCGGCAACATCATTTATAAAGGGCATGGCGGATCTTAACGAAAAAGGAGAGATTATTGCAGATCCGAAAACGGCGCAGACCAAAACGCCCGGCTTGTTCTCTGCCGGGGATGTCGATGACGTACCGTACAAGCAGATTGTCATTGCTGCAGGAGAGGGAGCCAAAGCCGCTCTTTCGGCGTATAATTACTTGCAAGGAAATATATAAATCCACAGATTTCTATAATTATCTGAAAAATAAATGAAAAATTCGCGCATAAGATTGATTGAGGCAAAAGAGATACTGGATTCCAAGGGAATACCGACCATTGAGGTTGAACTGATGACGGATTCAGGAAAATTTTCCGCGTCCGTTCCTTCGGGAACTTCGACGGGAAAATATGAAGCGGTTGAATTGCGCGATGAAAACGGAAAAGGGGTTTCAAAAGCAATAAAGAACATAAACGAAATCATTTCGCCGGAGCTTGAAGGAAAAGACGCGTCAAACCAAAAGGAGATAGATGATTTAATGGTCAGCTTGGACGGGACCGAGAACAAATCAAAACTTGGAGCGAACGCGATTTTAGCTGTTTCAATGGTTGTGTGCCGCGCCGCTGCTGGCTCTCAGAAAAACCCTTTATACCGGCATATTGCAAAATTGGCCGGCCGCAAAGATGATGCCAAAAACCAAATGCCCTTGGCGATGTTTAATATTTTAAACGGCGGAGCTCACGCAAAAAACAATCTGGATATCCAGGAATTCATGGTTATTCCCCAGAAAAAGACATTTGTTGAAAATTTAATTGTCTGCAACAAAATTTTCCAAAACCTTAAAGAGCTTGTCAAAAAAAATCACGGAACGGAGGAATTGGGCGATGAGGGCGGGTTTGCTCCGCAAATTTCCAAAACAGATCAGGCCTTGTACTTGCTGGAAAACGCGATTGCCGACAGCGGATCCAAAATCGCTTTGGACTGTGCGGCTTCTCAATTTTTTAAAGACGGTAAATATAATTTAGAGGGTAGGAAATTGACTAGGGCCGAGCTTTTAGAATTTTATGAAGACCTGATAAACCGTTTTCCGATAATCTCGATAGAGGATCCTTATTCTCAGGAAGATTGGCAGGGGTTCGAATCTATTATGCAGCAATTAGGGAACAAAATTGTTATCGTTGGAGATGATTTAACGGTAACAAATATAAATAAAATAAAGGAGGCGCATAATAAACTGGCTTGTAACGGGGTCATCCTAAAACTGAACCAAATTGGAACGGTTTCTGAAACGATTGAGGCGGCGAATTTAGCAAAGACATTCGGGTTTAAAACAATTATAAGTCACAGATCCGGCGAAACAATGGATGATTTCATCGCCGACTTGGCAGTCGGGTTAGGAGCTGATTTCCTGAAAGCCGGTTCTCCTGCGAAACCAGAAAGAATGATAAAATATAGTCGTCTATTAGAAATTGAACAAGAATTACAAAAACAGAAATAATATGTCAAAACTATTTTTACTTCGGCATCTGAAATCCCAGTGGAATCTGGAAAACAGATTCGCCGGTTGGACGGACGGGCCTTTAGCAGAAGGAGTTGATGGGGACGCCCGAGAACTTGCAGATAAAATATTTGGGAACAAAATTGACGTAATCTATTCGTCCCCGCTTTTTCGGAATATGGACACCGTGGCAAAAATCTTGGAGTGTCTGCCGGGGAAATATCCTTTTTTTATTCATCTTTACGGGGGTAAAATACAAAAATGGCAAAACCATACGGATATCAGTGACAACGATATTCCAACTTATCTTTCAGAGAATCTGAATGAAAGGTATTACGGAAAACTGCAGGGGTTAAGCAAGGAAGATACCATCAAAAAATATGGTGAAGAAAAAGTGCGCCAATGGCGCAGAAGTTATGACGTTGCTCCTCCCGGCGGTGAAAGCGAAAAAGATGTATATAAGAGGGCGGTCCCTTTTTACCGGAAATATGTCGAAAAGGATTTAAAAGACGGGAAAAACGTTTTAGTGGTGGCCAGCCATAACAGCTTAAGGGCGATTGTAAAATATATTGAAAACATACCTGATGAAAAGATCATTGACCTTGAACTTCCGTTCGGGGCGCTTATAGAATACGATTTTGACGATTTGCTGGGATTATTGGGAAAGCAGAGCCTTTAAGTTTACAAAACGATATATTTTTAATATACTGAAGGGGTAATTATTAATATAAGCCAAAGTTATGAATCAAAAATTTCTATTGCCAGGAGCCATCGTTATCGCGGTCATTCTTATCGTCGGAGCCGTTTTTTATACCAACAAAGGGGGAATGGACGTATTGTCTCCGCAGGACGCCGCCGCAAAAGCGATAAATTACATAAACCAGATAGTTGCGGCTCAGGGCGTGACAAGCACGGCTTCTCTTATTACGGTTTCGGAAGAAAATGGAAATTATAAATTCGATTTCACCCTTGAGGACAGGGAATATACTTCTTATATCACCAAAAACGGCAATTTTCTCTTTCCCGACGGTTATGATTTGTCTACGACTACCGGAGAAGAATCCAATGGCAATTCCGATGATGAAACTTCGAATGTCACCTGCGATGACGTCGCAAAAAAAGATAAGGCGACTTTGGAAGCCTTCGTTGTCAGTAAATGTCCTTACGGATTGCAAATGCAGAGGGTCTTGTATGAATTAGTGAAGAATATTCCGTCTTTGGCGGAAAATATCAAAGTTGAATATATCGGTGCGGTGCAGGCAGGAAAAATAATCTCAATGCACGGCGATGTCGAAGCCCAGGAAAACTTGCGCCAGATATGTATCAGAGAGGAACAGCAGTTAAAATACTGGGATTACGTCAGTTGTTATATTCAGCAAGGAGATATGGAAGGATGTCTGACTTCTGCCGGAATCGACAAAGCAAAACTGAATGCCTGTACGACAGATGCGGCGAAAGGACTGGCGTACGCGCAGACGGATTTTACGGCGCAGGGCAATTATCAGGTAACCGGTTCACCGACTTTGTTTTTGAACGGTGAAAAAGTCAGCGAATTCAATTTCGGAGGAAGAACTGCCGAAGCCCTAAAGACGCTTCTTTGCTGCGGATTTGAACAGACGGTTGGCGTTTGTTCGCAGAATTTGTCTACAACTTCGGCTGCAGTGGGATTTTCAGCGACATATGGCAGTACTGGGGGAACTACCAGCGGCGGATGCGAGTAAAAAATATGATTGTAAAAGTTTACAGTACGCCAGTTTGTCCTTATTGCTATACGCTGAAAGAATATTTGAAAAGTAAGGGCGTGGTATTTGAAGACATTGACGTTTCAAAAGACGAAAAAGTCAAGGAAGAAATGGTTAAAAATTCGGGGCAGATGGGAGTTCCCGTCGTGGAAATAGACGGCCAGTTTGTGATTGGTTTTGACAGGGGGAAATTAGTAGAATTATTAAATATACAAGATTAATCAACAATATGCCGATTAAAGTTGCCATCAACGGGTTCGGTCGCATAGGCCGCCCAGCGTTCAAAAAAATAATGGACAGTCATCCGGATTTGGAAATGGTTGCGATAAACGATCTTGCCGATTCCAGAACGCTGGCTCATTTGCTGAAATACGATTCTGTTTATGGGATTTATAACAAATCCGTTCAGGCTGACGATGAAGGGATTTCAGTTGACGGAAAACACGTCAAGGTTTTTGCGGAAACCGACCCTGCAAAATTGCCATGGAAAGATATGGGCGTAGATGTTGTTTTAGAATGCACGGGTAGCTTTACCGATTTCGAAGGCGCCAAAAAACATCTGGATGCCGGAGCGAAATTCGTTGTGATTTCCACGCCTTCAAAAGATCCCGATAAAATAAATTCGTTTGTTTTGGGAGTTAATGAAGAAAAATTTGATCCGAAAAAAGACAGGATTTGCGATATGGGTTCCTGCACTACAAACTGCTTGGCGCCATTGGCGAAAATCATCAATGAAAATCTGAAAATCGTACAGGGTTTTATGACGACGGTTCACAGCTACACGAACGATCAGAAAATTCTTGATTTGCCGCATAAGGATTTGAGGAGAGCGAGGGCTGCAACACTGAACATAATTCCTACGACCACGGGTGCTGCAAAATCCATCGGCAACGTTTTACCGGAATTGAAGGGAAAATTGGACGGTATCGCGATGCGGGTTCCCACGCCTACGGTTTCGATTCTCGATTTGATTTGCGAAGTTGAAAAAAAGATTACTTCAGAAGAAGCGAATTACATGTTCAAAAAAGCTTCCCAGCAAGACAGATTGAAAGGGATAGTCGGGATAGAAGATGCTCTTCTGGTATCGTCCGATTATAAGGGAAATTCCTTTTCCGCTATCATTGATTCTTCCCTCACTATGGCGAATGGAAATCTCGTAAAAGTCACCGCTTGGTATGACAATGAATGGGCTTATGCCTGCAGATTGGTGGAGTTTGCCGAATATATAGGGAAGAAGATTTAGATACGGATATTTTTAAAGACGCGCTCGAAAGGGGCGCGTCTTTTGCTTCCTCAGGGAGGTTATTTTTGGTATTATAAATTAACATGTTAAAACAAGATGAAATGTTTTTTCCGTCGGATGATCTGAAGAAAAAAGCCTGGGCAAATGACAAGGCGATTTATGCCGAGGCGTCAAAAGACCCGATCAAATTCTGGGAAGATTTTGCTAAGGAACTGAAATGGCAGGTTCCATGGAAAAAGGCATTTGAGCATAATCCGCCATATTTTAAATGGTTTTTGGGAGGAAAATTAAATATAAGTGAAAATGCTTTAGACAAACATCTGGAGGATAAGAAAGATAAGATTGCAATGATTTGGATGCCGGAATCAATCAATGAAGCACCGATAAAGCTGACTTACGGAGAACTTTCAGAAAAAGTAAATAAATTTGCTAATGCGCTTAAAAATCTCGGAGTCAAAAAAGGAAACAGAGTAGGAATTTATATGCCGATGATCCCCGAGGTTATAATTTCAATGTTGGCTTGTGCCAGGATAGGAGCGGTGCATACGGTTGTTTTCTCGGCTTTTTCTCCGACAGCGCTTCAGGCAAGACTGATTGATTCAGAAGCTAAAATTCTTATTACGGCAGACGGATATTTCAGAAACGGCAATCTTATTAATCTGAAAAGCAATGCTGATGCCGGAATTGGAGGGACTTTGGTGGAAAAAATAATAGTGGTAAAGCGAGCATCTAATGAAATTAATTTTCAGGACGGTAGAGATCTTTGGTGGCATAAATTATCTGAAAAAGAATCTTCGGAATGTAAGCCGGAAATAATGGATTCGGAAGATCCTTTATTCATACTTTATACTTCAGGAAGCACGGGAAAACCCAAAGGATGCTTACATACTGTGGGAGGATATGCGGTTCAGGCGTATGCCACATCGAAATGGATATTTGATCTTAAGGATGAAGATATTTTTTGGTCAACAGCTGATATCGGTTGGATTACGGGACATACTTACAGTTGTTATGGTCCTTTGCTTTGCGGCTCTACCTTTGTGATTTTTGAAGGATTAATGATATATCCGGGACCTGACCGGTGGGCAAAAATAATAGACGAACAAAAAATAACTATTTTTTATACGGCTCCTACGGCAATAAGAATGTTGGAAAAAAATGGCGCAGAAGTTTTTAAAAATTGTAAGCTCGATACTCTACGTCTTTTGGGATCTGTCGGAGAGCCGATAGATGAATCTGCCTGGATGTGGTATTTCAAGGAAATCGGAAAAGAAAAATGTCCCTTACTTAATACCTGGTGGCAGACGGAAACAGGAGGAATTTTAATAACACCTTTGCCAGGAATAGGACCCTTTAAGCCGGCATTCTCCGGTCCTCCTTTTCCGGGCGTAAATTTTGATATATTAGATGACAATGGGAATTCTTGTCCGTCTAATAAAGAAGGAAATCTGGTTTTAATGCCTCCATTTGCTCCGGGATTGCTGCGCGGGATTTATAAAAATCCGGAAAAATATTTGGAAACTTATTGGAGTCAGCATGGAAACAAAATATATTTCACGTCAGACAGGGCATTAAAAGACGGAAATGGTCTGATAATAGTTATTGGCAGAGTAGATGATGTTATAAAAGTGGCTGGGCATAGAGTTGCAACGGGAGAATTGGAAAATGCCATAAATCTTCATTCTGAAATTTCAGAATCAGCTGTTGTCGGCATACCCGATGAAATTAAGGGGGAAGTTCCGGTAGCTTTTGTTATTTATGGTGGCAAAAAATCTCCGGACGAAATAAAAAAAGAAGTTATGGATCAGATTAAAAAAACAATAGGTCCCATTGCTCTTCCTAAAGAGGTTTATTTAGTCCAAGATCTTCCCAAAACCCGTTCCGGAAAAATAATGAGAAGGATTTTGAAAAGATTATTTACAGGTGAAGAATTGGGAGATCTTTCTACTTTGTCCAATCCCGAAAGCGTTGATAAAATTAAGGAGAAAATATCAAAATAACGACAAATGGTTAAAAAAATAAATTTTCAGAATTTTGTAAACCGCGAAAGGCGGCTTGATCGGGTGACAAGATTCAGCGCCCACAAAAGGATTAAAGACCAGAGCGTGTCGGAGCATTCTTTCCATACGGCTATGTACGCGATGATTCTCGCAGATCTGGAGAAAAAGTTTTATGGAAAAAAACTGGATGTGGAGAAAATATTGAGAATTGCGCTTTTACATGATTTGGAAGAGTGTTTGACCGGCGATATAATCCATACTTTTAAATACACCGATAAAAACCTGAAAACTTTGATCGAAAAATTCGGGAGGGAGTATCTGGAAGGACTGCTCAAAAATCTTGATGAAGAAATTTCCAAAGATTATCTTGGATTTTGGATGGGTTCACACGATAAAAACAAAATCGAGGGCAGGATAGTCGAAGCCGCCGATAAATTGGAGGGTTTATTCTATGCCATAGACGAATATTCTCTCGGCAATAAGGAATTCAAGGAAATAATAGGGATTTATATAAAACTTCTCAGAAAAATGCGTCTGAAATCGGTCGGGCTCGTGCTTTTAGGGCTTAAAGCATATATTTAAAAAAATGGAAAAAAAATACATACTTTGGTTTAAAGAGATATCGAGAGAAAATGTCCCTGAAGTCGGAGGGAAAAACGCTTCTTTGGGAGAAATGTTTTCCAAATTAGTTAATAAAGGGATCCGGGTGCCCGACGGTTTTGCCACAACGGCCCAAGCTTACTGGTATTTTTTGGAAAAGAACAATCTTTTGCCCAAATTGAAAAAAACTTTTTCCAAGCTCGACGTCAAAAATACCAGAAATTTGCAGAAAGTGGGGAGGCAGGCAAGGAATCTAATAATGAAATCCAAGTTTCCCGACGATATGAAAAAAGAAATAGTCGAGGCCTACAGGAACTTGTCGCAGGAATACGGCAAGCGCAGCGTAAGCGTGGCAGTAAGAAGTTCGGCGACTGCGGAAGACCTGCCGACTGCAAGCTTTGCCGGCATGCACGAAACTTATCTGAATATGGAAGGGGAAAAAGAATTATTGGATGCGGTGAAAAAATGCATAACTTCTTTATTCAACGACCGGGCGATATCCTATCGCGTCGAAAAGGGTTTCGATCATTTCAAAATCGCTTTGTCCGTCGGGATAATGAAAATGGTTAGAAGCGATCTGGCTTCTTCGGGCGTAATATTCACTTTGGATACGGAAAGCGGTTTCAGGGGAGTGGTACTGATAAACGGCAGTTGGGGCTTGGGCGAAATGGTGGTTAAGGGCAGGGTTATTCCCGATGAATTTTTTGTTGCGAAACCTACATTGGAAAAAGGGTTCGAACCGATTATTTCTAAAAATATGGGAAGTAAAAAAATTAAACTGGTGTATGGCGGAAAAGATACCAAGATGCAGGAGGTTTCCGAAAAAGACCAGAAAAAATTCGTCATAAGCGATGCTGAAATCCTGCAACTTGCAAAATGGGGAATCGAAATAGAAAAGCATTATGGTCTGCCCATGGATATCGAATGGGCAAAGGACGGGGAAACGGGACAGCTTTTCATAGTTCAAGCCCGTCCCGAAACGATTCATTCGTCGGAAACCAACCGCAGTTATGTCCAATACGTTTTGAAGGAAAAGGGGAAATTGCTGCTGTCCGGAGAAGCAATTGGATCAAAAATAGCTTCCGCTAGTGCCAGTATAATTCCCAATGTCGCGCAAATCAAAAAATTTAAGAAGGGTAAAATCCTGGTAACCCACATGACCGATCCCGATTGGGTGAGCATTATGAAACAGGCAAAGGCGATTATAACCGAAGAAGGCGGAAGGACCTGCCATGCGGCGATTGTCAGCAGGGAATTGGGCATTCCGTGCATCGTGGGAGCTGTTGGCGCCACCAAAATCCTGAAGGAAAGCAGTGTTATAACAGTAGACTGTTCAAAAGGCCAAAAGGGTGAAATCTTGGATGGAGAATTGGATTTTGAAATCAGGAAAACGGATCTGGAAAAAATTCCCGAAACAAAAACCAAAATAATGATGAACATCGGCCAGCCGGACAGCGCTTTTTCAAATTCGCTTTTGCCCAATTCCGGAGTGGGGCTGGCGCGGGAAGAATTCATTATAGCTTCACAAATTAAAATCCATCCGCTCGCTCTGTTCAATTTCAATTCGCTGAAAGATGAATCCTTAAAAAAAGAAATCGAGGATGTGACCTCTGGCTATGAAGATAAAAAAGAATATTTTATAGATAAACTTTCCCAGGGCGTGGGGAAAATAGCCGCGGCATTTTATCCGAAACCCGTTATTGTAAGATTTTCCGATTTCAAATCCAACGAATATGCCGAATTGCTGGGTGGCAACATCTTTGAACCGAAAGAATCCAATCCGATGTTGGGATGGCGGGGAACCTCAAGATATTACGATGAGAAATTCAGACCCGCATTCGAGATGGAAATTAAGGCTATGAAATTGGCCAGGGAAAAATTCGGATTCAGCAATATCTGGGCAATGATCCCGTTCTGCCGGACCGTGGAAGAAGGGAAAAAGGTTCTTGAGATCATGGCGGCAAACGGATTGAAAAAGGGCGATAACGGTTTAAAAGTCATCGTCATGTGCGAAATCCCTTCGAATGTCATCCTGGCTGAAGACTTTTTGGATATTTTCGACGGGATGAGCATAGGATCAAACGACCTCGCACAGCTGGCCTTGGGGCTGGACAGGGATTCCGCGCAAATTGCAAAAATAGGCGATGAGAGGAATGAAGCCATAAAGGAAATGATAAAGCACACCATAGAAGTCTGCAAAAGAAAGGGGAAATACATCGGTATTTGCGGAGAAGCGCCGAGCAATTATCCGGAATTTGCGGAATTTTTAGTCGAGCAGGGGATAGAGTCAATGTCTTTAAATCCGGACACCGTGGTTAAAACCACGCTATTGGTCGCCGAAAAAGAATCCAAATTAAAACAAATATGAAATACGATGTTGTAACATTCGGTTCGGCTGCTTTAGATGTATATGTTATATCCAAGGACAATGTCATCAAAAGCGGCGGGAAAGATGGAATTTTTTTGCCGTTGGGGGAAAAAATTGAGGGAAAGAAAATTGTTTTCTGTTCCGGAGGCGGAGGGACGAATGCAGCCGCTACTTTTGCCAATCAGGGGTTGAAAGTTTCATTTTGCGGGATGGTTGGGAAAGATTTGGCCGGAAAATTCGTCCTGGAAGATCTTGAAAAATACCGGATCGACAGAGAATTTCTTCTGGAAACGGAAAAACGTTCCACCAATTGTTCAGTTGTATTTCTGGTGGGCGAAAGGAACATAATTGTGCCTTATCGCGGAGCGTCAGGAATTATTAATTTCCGAGACATTCCACTTTCCAGATTAAATGCAAAGTGGTTTTATCTCGCACCTCTTTCCGGAAATTTGCGGAAAGACCTTTCAAAAATCGTCAGTTTTGGAAAAAGAAAAGGGATAAAGATAGCTCTTAATCCGGGCAAATATCAACTGACCACACCCGGAATAAAGGAAATATTGAAGGAAGCCGATATTCTGATTTTAAACAGAGAAGAAGCTTCATTTTTGACAAAAATGCCATATCAAGACGAAAATAAGATTTTCAGAAAACTTAATGAATTGGCAAAAGGAATCTGCATAATGACAAAAGGGGAAGGCGGAGTCACGGTTTCCGACGGAAAATTCCTGTATAAAGCCAAGGTGCTGAAAACGAAAGTTGTCGATGAAACGGGAGCCGGCGATGCCTTCAGTTCTGGTTTCGTTGCCGAATATATAAAAACAAACAATATAATTTCAGCCATACAATTTGGCATGGCCAATTCAGCTTCCAATCTGCGGAAATTGGGGGCTAAAGAGGGATTGCTGGAAAAAGGTCAACCATTTAAAAGAGTTAAAGTATTCTATGGAAAGCTATAAGAGAAATTTTTCTGTGAAAAATTTTAAAGAAAAAATAAAAATATTAAAACGCGCGCAAAAAGGGGGTTGGGCACTGGGCCAATTCAACGTTTCCAATTTGGAAGCGATAAGGGCCGTTTTCCAGGCCGCTAAAAAATTAAAAAGTCCTGTTATTATCGGTACCTCCGAGGGAGAAAGCAGTTATATCGGATTAAAACAAGTCGTGGTATTAACAAGGGTTTTTGAGGGGGAAACAGGGATTCCCGCCATACTTAATCTTGACCACGGAAAGTCTTTAGATTATATTAAAATGGCGGTTGATGCAGGTTATGATTCGGTTCATTTTGACGGATCAAACCTCCCTTTAACAGAGAATATTAGGATAACAAAGAAAGTCGTAGAATACGCCCACAGAAAAAGGGTATTGGTTGAAGGGGAACTGGGTTTGATAAGAGGCTCGTCGGAAATTTTAAAAAAATCGCCGAAAATTAAAAAAGAAGATCTGACTGATCCGAAAGAAGCCGAAAAATTTTTAAAGAAAACTAAAGTTGATTTTTTGGCAATAAGTGTGGGAACTCTTCACGGAATGGAAATCTTCAAAGACAGCCCGCACATAGACCTGGAAAGAGTAAGGGAAATAAAAGAAAAAATAAGGGGTGAGGCATTTTTAGTCCTGCATGGAGGATCGGGAACGCCGAATGAAGACATCAGGGGGGCGATAAAGAGGGGAATTATCAAAGTCAATATAAATACGGAAATGCGGCTGGCTTTTGCAACCGCTTTGGAGAAAATTTTCAAAGGGGATTTTAAAGAAATTGCTCCATACAAATATATGCCCGAAGCCATCGGTGCAATTCAAAAGATTGTCGAAGAGAAGATTAAGCTGTTTGAATCTAACAATAAATTATAAAATGTCATAATTTGTAATAAGTATGATTATACTCGCAGCAAAAATTAGAAAAGAAACCGGCAAGAGCGTTCAGGGTTTGAGGGAAAAAGGAATATTACCCGCGGTTTTATACGGGCCTAAAATGGAATCCCAGCATCTTGGAGTGGACCAGAAGGAATTTGAAAAAATATACCGCGAAGCCGGAGAAAGTTCGCTTATTTCGCTTGAGATAGACGGTTCTGAAAACGCCAAGAAAAAATACTTGGTTTTGATCCACCAGATGCAATTCGATCCCCTGACCTTAAAACCGCTTCATGTAGATTTCTTCCAGCCATCTCTTAAAGAAGAAATTGAAGTCAAGGTTCCTCTTATTTTCGAAGGAGAAGCTCCTGCGGTAAAAGAGCTGGGAGGAACTTTGGTTAAGAATATTTCCGAAATCGAGGTCAAATCCTTGCCTCAGAACCTTCCGCATGAGATAAGAGTCGATGTGACACTTCTGAAAACTTTCGAAAACAACGTTTTGGTCCGTGATTTGGTGTTGCCGGAAGGAGTAAAGGTTCTAAAGGGTCTTGACGATATAATCGCCTTCGTCGCTCCGGTGGAAAAAGTTGAAGAAGAATTGGCAAAACCCGCAGAAGAGAAAGTGGAAGAAGTGGAGAAAGTTGAAAAGGAAAAGAAAGAAGAGGTTGAATTGCCAGAAGAAACTAAAAAAGAGGCAAAAAAAGAAACCAAACAATAATTCAAATGAGGAGGGACATTTCTCATCTTTTGAAGAAAAATCTCCTGATCCTGTTTATCCTGGCGCTTATAGCTCCCGTTTTTTGCATTTTTGCTGAAACCGATCCCGCAGAGGAAAGAAAGGCTTTGGAAGCGGAACTTAAACAATTGGAAGAACAAATTGCGAAATATGACCAGGATTTGACAAAAACCCAGCAGGAAAAAGACACACTCAACAATCAAATCACAACGCTGAAGCAAAAAATCAACAAACTGAATCTGCAAATCCAACAAAGCAACGTAATGATAAAGGATATCGGCATCCAGATCTCCGATACGGAAAATTCGATAGAGAATACTTCATTGAAAATCGAAGATTCGAAATCAAAATTAGCGGACATCATACAGACAATTTACGAAGAAGATCAAAAATCGGTTATTGAAATACTGCTTTCCGGAAAAACTCTTTCCAATTTTTTCGATAACTTGGTCGCACTTGAAACTCTGAATTTAAAAAAACAGGAACTTTTGCAGGAGATAAAGGGCTTAAAATCGGATTTGGAAGGCCAGAAAGATTCGCTTGATAATGAAAAAACCGATTTGGAAAGAATGGTTGCCATACAAACTCTGCAGAAACAGGAAAATGAAGCAAACAGAAAAAACCAGGAATATTATCTGAAATTGACCGAAGCGCAATATCAACAAAGTCTGAAGGAAAAACAGGAGGTGGAAAAGATGGCAGCTGGAATAAGGGCCAGGATCTTCGAATTGATTGGTGTATCGAAAGCTCCCACCTTCGGCGAAGCTTACGAACTGGCAAAAGATATAGAAAAATTGACTGGGGTCAGACCGGCATTTTTGCTTGCGATATTGACTCAGGAATCCAATCTTGGGAAGAATGTCGGACAGTGCTATCTTAAGGATACAAAAACTGGCAGCGGAGTTACTTCAAAAGGAAAAGAAATTGCGAATGTGATGAAACCGACGAGAGATGTTTCTCCATTCTTGACGATTACTCAGGAGCTGGGAAGAGATCCTTATGATACTCCCGTTTCCTGTCCGATGAGTTTCGGTTACGGCGGAGCCATGGGGCCGGCGCAATTCATCCCTTCGACATGGATGCTGTATCGCGACAGAATAAAAACAATCACCGGCAAACCCGGTGACCCTTGGAATATGAAAGACGCATTCTTGGCGGCAGCGCTGTATCTGAGCGATTGCGGCGCCAAAAGCCAAACATGGAATTCAGAATGGAGATCCGCAATGATTTATTTTTCCGGCAGTACGAATACCAAATACAGATTCTATGGAGATTCGGTTATGGCGATTGTTGCGCGTTATGAAAGCGATATCGCCGAACTTGAAAGCGGAAATTAATTTTCGTTTTCCAGTAATGGTTCGATTACGTGATCAAGATTTCCGTTCATTATCCCCTCGAGATTATGCCAGCTTTTTTTGATCCTGTGGTCCGTTAATCTGTCCTGAGGAAAATTATACGTACGTATTTTTTCCGAACGTTTTGCTCCTCCAATCTGAATTTTTCTTTTACTGGACATTTTTTCTGTTTCGCTCGATAATTGTTTTTCCAAAAGCCTTGCTTCCAATATGGACAAGGCGTTTTCTTTATTTTGCAACTGATTCCGCTCCGTCTGGGACGTTACAACCAATCCGCTTGGAAGGTGAGTGAGTCTTACGGCCGTGTGGCGTTTGTTTACATACTGGCCTCCCGGTCCCGATGCGCAATAAAAATCTATCTTTAAATCGTCCGGCCGTATTTTGAGCTCGGTTTTTTTGGGTTTCAGCAATACGGCAACGCTGGCGGTTGAAGTATGCACCCTGCCCGCCTTTTCCGTTTCAGGAATTCTTTGTACTCTGTGGACTCCGCCTTCGTATCGCATCTTCTCAAAAACATTGCCGTCTTTTAATTCAAATATAACTTCCTTGAATCCTCCGAGTTCGGTCGGACTGGAATCGAGAATTTTTTGTTTCCAGCCTTTGAGGGTGGCATATCTCGAATACATTCTGTATAGATCACCCGCAAACAGAGCCGCTTCATCGCCGCCAGCTCCAGCCCTGATTTCAATTATTGCCGCCGCAGACGTGAGACCGGTTGATTCATTTTTCGTTTTATCTTCCTTTCTTAATAAAATGTCCAGCTCCGATTTCAGCTTATTTTCGCTTTCCTGAAGCTGAGGCAATTCAGTTTCCGCCAATGTGACAAGATCCGGATCCTCGTTGGCCGCGATTATAGTCTGATTTTCCCTGATTTTGTTTGCCGCATCATCGATTTCTTTTTCCTTTTCAAAAATTTTTTCAATATAATTTTTCCTCTTTGTCAGTTCCTGGAATCTTTCCCAATCAGAAAGCAACTCAGGGTTACCGAGTTGCTCCAGTAATTCCTTATATTCATTTTTGAGAGAATCTATCTCCTGCATCTTGCTTACTTTTTCTTTTTTTTGAGTTCTTCCTTTTTTGCCATCCTCTTTTTGAATTTTTCAACTCTTCCCATCGCATCCATCACCCTTTCCTTTCCGGTATAAAACGGATGGCATTTTGAGCAAACTTCAACTTCAAGGTATTCTTTTGTAGACCCTACTGTAAAAGTATTGCCGCAAGCGCATTTAACTTGTGCCTTCTCAAAGTATCTCGGATGTATATCTTTTTTCATTTTAGTGTTAAAAATTATCTGAAGTATCCCGAAAGTGTATATAATGATATTATCAGTTTTTCGCCCCCAAATCAATACTTTAACGGTCGGCAGACAAAGATCTTGAAACAAAATTTCATTAATGATACAATGTAAAGCGTTAGATTCAAAGGAATAAAATTAAGCTTTAACCTTATGGAAGAAAAAACCGTTAAAAACGAATTCGATTTAGATGTCGAGGCAATGACCGAGGCGGGTCTTCAGTTTGGACATCGAACATCAAAAGTGAATCCGAAGATGCGCCCGTATTTTTCTGGTGTGAGAAGCGGAATTCATATCATAGACCTCGAGCAGACGCTGGTAAAATTCGCCGAAGCTTTGAGATTTATCCAGAAATTGATCACTGAAAACAAGGTTTTGCTGATAGTCGGAACGAAAATCCAGGCTGGCGATTTGGTTAAGGAAGTTGCCAAGGAATGCGGATTACCTTACGTATCAGAACGGTGGATCGGCGGAACCTTCACTAATTTTGAGACAATACTGAAGAGAACAACGTCTTTTAAGGATTTGGAAAACAAAAAAGCGACGGGTGAACTTGAGAAATATACCAAAAAAGAGAGAGCCCAATTTGACAAGAAAATCCAAGACATGGAAACCAAATTTGGCGGTATAAAAAATCTCACAAAACTTCCGGATGCAATTTTCGTTTTGGATATGAAAAAAGATGCGGCTGCCGTCAAAGAAGCGAGGGCAAAAGGCGTAAAAGTAATCGGCATCGCTCACACGAATGTCGATCCGACCCTTGCGGATTTTGCGATTCCGGCAAACGACGATTCGGTTCCATCCGTAAAATATATTCTTGAAAAAACAAAAGAAGCGATACTTAAGGTGAGGCCTTAAGTATCAGGAGGCTACAAATTAAGTTCGGAGGAATCATATTAAAAGTCCGCCCCAAGATAAAATCTTAAATTTTAAATCCGATATGGCAACACTAGACCAAATAAAACAACTTCGCGAAGAAACCGGGATTTCCATAAACGAATGCCAGAAGGCATTGAAGGAGTGCGGCTATGATATCGAAAAAGCAAAAGATATCCTGAAAAAATGGGGTAAAGAAGTCGCCCAGAAGAAAAACGAAAGAGTGGCGGCGCAAGGAATAGTAGACACATATGTCCATTGCGGTAAAAAAATCGGTGTAATGATTGAGCTTCGCTGTGAAACGGATTTTGCAGCCAGATCCGAAGATTTCAAAACGCTTGCACACGAACTTTGCCTTCAGATTGCGGCGATTTCGCCCGATGAGATTCCTTTGTTTTCCCAGCCGTGGATAAAAGACCAGCAAAAAACCATGAAGGATTTGATGGACGAATATATCGCGAAAATCGGCGAAAATATCGTTTTAGAAAAATTTGTCAGATATGAGCTTTGAAATGATTAGTTTAATAATATCTATTTCCAGCTTATTTTGTCTGTTGTTTTTTATTCTGCGGAAGCTTTCCGTTTTATCGGAATTACAGACAGACGCCGGAGAAATTGCCGGCGGAAAACCTCTCTTTGGGCTGAAAAACATTCCGGGACTTAAATCTTTTTCTCTGGATTTATTTTTGCAAAAAATAATATCGCAAATGAGAATTTTGACGCTGAAAGCCGACAGTAAAACTTTCAATTGGCTGAAAAATTTGCGGGAAAAAAATCAGAAAAAGAAATTGGAAAATGAGAATTATTGGGAGGAAATCAAGAATTCTACTCACGACGCAAAGTGAATCTGCCGACATAGCTCAGCTTGCCCCGCCATCTTTTGCCGATGTAGCTCAGCGGTAGAGCAACTGTTTTGTAAACAGTAGGTCGTCGGTTCAAATCCGACCATCGGCTCAACGGTAAAAGATGGCGGGGTGAAGTAGAGCAACTGTTTTGTAAACAGTAGGTCACGGGTTCAAATCCTGTTGTCGGCTCCGGGCTCTTGCCCCGTTAGAAGTCTTCTCAAGTGAGAGGTAATACCGCATCAAAAGACGAAGTCGGCTTCGCCTTAGGCAAAAGTATTACTGGGTAGTTTGAATGGACTTCTAACGGGGCTTGACAAGCATTTCGAAAAAAGTAAAATAGGTGATGTGACAGATAAAAATATGGCAAAGAAAAAAGGCACAAGAAAAGGGGGTTGTCCATGCTAATAAGATTGTAAGAATGTGCGTGAGATTATAAATCAGGAAATCTCATCCTGATTTTTGTTACTCAGGCAGGGAAAGTCGCCTCATCGGCGACTTACCGGAGAGGCAAGAACTTTGAAAATTTAAGTGAGTTCAATTTAGTAAATTTAGTTTTTTAGAGTTGTCCCGATAAATTATTTTTTTTTGAGGATTTGATCCTGGTCCAGGATGAACGCTGGCGGCGTGGATAAGGCATGCAAGTTGTGCGGTCCCAAGTCGCAAGACGAGGGATAGCGGCAAACCGGTTAGTAACACGTGGGTAACCAACCGACAAGACGGGCATAACTAGCCGAAAGGTTAGCTAATTCCCGATGGTCCCTGAAGTCGTAAGACCGAAGGGTAAAGACGTAAGTCACTTGTTGCTGGGCCCGCGGCCTATCAGCTAGTTGGTGAGGTAACGGCCCACCAAGGCTATGACGGGTAGGGGGGATGAGAGTCTACTCCCCAACAAGGACACTGAGATATGGGTCCTACTCCTACGGGAGGCAGCAGTCGAGAATATTCGGCAATGGGCGAAAGCCTGACCGAGCGACGCCGCGTGGATGAAGAAGGGCTTCGGTCTGTAAAATTCTTTTCTAGGGGAGGAATCCGCAAGGATGACAGTACCCTAGGAATAAGGGGGTGCAAATTCTGTGCCAGCAGCCGCGGTAATACAGAACCCCCAAGCGTTATCCGGATTTATTGGGCGTAAAGGGTCCGTAGGTGGTTAAGTTAGTCTAAGGTCAAATACTCCAGGCTCAACCTGGGGGACGCTTTAGATACGGCTTAACTTGAGGGCGTTAGGGGCTGATGGAACGGTCGGTGTAGGGGTGAAATCCGTTGATATCGACCGGAACACCGAAAGCGAAAGCATTCAGCTGGGGCGACCCTGACACTGAGGGACGAAAGCGTGGGGAGCAAAAAGGATTAGATACCCTTGTAGTCCACGCTGTAAACTATGGATACTGGCTATCTGAAGTGTCGACCCTTCGGGTGGCGAAGCTAACGCGTTAAGTATCCCGCCTGGGAAGTACGGTCGCAAGACTAAAACTCAAAGGAATAGACGGGGACTCACACAAGCGGTGGATCACGTGGCTTAATTCGACAACAAACGAGGAACCTTACCAGGGTTTGACAGACTAGTGAAAGTCATAAGAAATTATGACCCACCCACAAGGACACTAGTTCAGGTGCTGCATGGTTGTCGTCAGCTCGTACTTTGAAGCGTACGCTTAAGTGCGGTAACGAGCGCAACCCTTATCATCTGTTTTAATTTGTCAGATGGAACTGCCCGAGATGATCGGGAGGAAGGCAAGGATGACGCCAAATCAGCACGGCCCTTTGATACCCTGGGCTGCACACATGATACAATGGGGCTGACAATGGGTCGCGAAGCCGTAAGGCGGAGCTAATCCCATCAAACGGTCCCTCAATTCGGATTGAGGTCTGCAACTTGACCTCATGAAGTCGGAATCGCTAGTAATCGCCAATCAGCTATGTGGCGATGAATATGTTCCTGAGTCTTGTACTCACCGCCCGTCACGCCAAGCGAGCTGAGAATAGCCGAAGTGCCTCGCAAGAGGACCTAAGCTGGGCTCAGTGAGAGGGGCGAAGTCGTAACAAGGCACGCGTAGGGGAACCTGTGCGTGGATAAATTATTTTTCTAGATTTTTTCTAGAACTTTGAGTCGTCGACTATGGTTGAAGGGCAAAAATTTTCTCTTTAACTGTAAGGTGTTAATCTTTGTACCTTAACGAAAGATTCCTTGGTCTCGCGGAACGAGACCTTTCGGGGCAACTCTAAGAAACGAATTTTCGCAAAAATTCGTCCTGAGCGAAAGCGAAGGACTACATTTGCGGATTGAACCAAAAGTGGAATTTACAAATCGGGATTTTATGCCCGATTTTTGTTTGCCCAGTAGAGCAACTTCGACTCGCTCTGCGATAATGATTTTTCTAAAAGAAAAATCAGTCGAAGATGTCTTACTGGGTTTGACAAAATAGTAAAAATATGATATAATTATAATATGGAGGTGAATATGGAAGGCACTTTTTATCACGGGAGCGGTAACCTGTTTCCCAAAATCGAGAGACGGCACCCCACTAATTATGGGATACCGCGGCAAGATCGCAGAAATGCGATTTACATAACTTCGGACTACATTACAGCTTTAGCTTTTGCTGCAATGCCCGAAGGAAAAAATGCCGTAGGCCAATGGAATGGGAAGCGGACCGTTCACTTCGAAAACCCGGATTTATTCGATCCAGATAAAGAGGTTTATGTCTACTTTGTAGACATATCCGAAATACCTGGAGACAAGGTATTTCCGGGGGACGAGGGAGAAATTGTTGTAGACGTTGATGAAATAACACCGGTCAGAATCGAAAAACATAAAGCTGGTGAAGTATCTCAATACTACAGCATCATCAAAGGAGAGAATAAGTAATTCTTAATAGAATGAAAGTTCTCTCCTTTTGCATTTATTGCAAAAAT
>JAZDIT010000002.1:0-4833 GCA_043804755.1 Patescibacteria group bacterium
GCAAAGGCAAATCTTCCCTGTGTGAAGTGCGGCAAGAAGGCCTTGTGGGGCGACCCCGCCAATCCTAAAACCGTCCTTTGCCTGGACTGTCGGGCCGGTTGGCACAACTACGACCATAAAGGAGCTTCAGAGGTGATGGATCACACAAGCGGGAAGCCATGGAACATGCTCTGGCGGGTCCTTTTCGAGAGGTTCTTGAAAGACCTTCCGGCTCCCGATCGTGAAGAAGCCGAGAAACTGCTTTCGGAATTCCGGAAGCAAAGCCGGCAAACCAAAAGGAGGACGGTATGTACCTGATAAAAGTACCGGAAGCACTTTTCAAAGAATTCGGGAAAAAATACGGGATGGGGGAACCGTTCGATATCGGAACGCGAGGACGTCATTTCCTGATGCAGAAAGTGAATCCGGAGACCGCCGGATTCGAAGGAGCCATCGGTTTAAGGGGAGATTGTGGCAGCCAACCGTGCTTCGTTTTCGCAATATGGGGAATGATACCCCGCGGGACCGACGACATTTTCGAGCCACGTCCGTCCCTCGAGATCACAGCAATGGCTGAACCCCAGGGAATGTGGATGATCGGCCGGGGCAGACAGATGAAAGAAGAATGCAAAGCCGAATTCGGCTATTATGGCCTTCATCTGCAGACCAAGGCCCTGGACCTTATCGTCAAGGCGCTCAAGCGAGCGGGAACTCTCACCAAAAAGGCGAACGCCGAGCCGTTTTGGGAAAAGGACATCCACCCGGAATGGGATTTCACCCGTTCACCGGGATAATCTGCTCACCGGAGGGAATTATTTTATCGGGCATAGCGATTACGCTATGGCCCGATTTTTAATTTCAGCGTTGTATTGACTTTTTTGGGAAAATAACTATACTGGAGAGCAGATTTTTGAAAAGGGAGACGGTATAATCTATGAGTGGATTAAAAACACTGAAACCAACAGACAAGGCAAGAGCATCCTTGCGGAGAAATTGGTGTCGCAATTGGAAAGTTACCGACACCGGAAAGGGTATCAAGGGCTTGTTCCATTGTGGGATAATGGCCTTTGCCGGAAAAGGGAATGGAAACCAGCATCTGGCATTATGTCAGGCCTGCGGGACCCAACTGGGCATTGTTCCGGCGCCAAAAGATTCCGATCCCTCCATCGAATAAGTTCCCCTCGGGGAACGCTCGCAAGCGAGTGGATGACATATCCGCTCGTTTTTTAATGAGGCGGAATAGCCTTGACATTTCTTAGAAAAGTGATTAAATATAGATACTAAAATTAGCACGGGAGGAAGCTTAACGCTTACCCTCTAACAATATCTTAAATATAAGAAGGAGGAATTATGGAACAATACATCAATGGCAGTGACGGAAGTACCTTCGCACTTGTTTCGACGCTCGGAGGTACGGTTATGGACTTTTCCTATCAGAAAATAAACATAATCTACCCACAGCGGAAAGTTGATATTCAGGGCGAAAAAAAATCCCGCGGCGGGATACCCATATGCTTTCCGTTCTTCGGACCTGCAATTAACCGGTTCGCCGGGATTTCTCAACACGGATGGCTCCAGAGTCAGGGTCTGATCATCAAGTCCTTAATGGAATCTTCGATTACGATGACCGGAAGCCAACGATCCGAGAAGTTCCCATGGAATCTCGAATATTCCGTCAGTGTTGGAGTTAACCCGGGTATCCTTACGGTTAATCTGGAAGTGCGCAGGATGCAGGATTCCAACCCCGAGGATTGTCCGATCAACCCGGCGTTCCACCCGTATTTCACAAATCTCGGGAAAAGGGAGGTTAAAATCGGCCAGCAAACCTATACCGATTTTCTTGCGGAAAGCCTGATTGTTCCATCGGAAAGAAACGTCGTCATAGACAACGGCCTATGCAAGGTGCAAATGTCGCTCGGCGGCGATTTCAGCGGAAACTCCCGCATATGCCTCTGGAGCGATGATCCTGACAAGTATTTCTGCGTCGAACCTATGTTGGCACCTATGGAATCATTCGCCGACGACGACGACGGGGTATTTCTCGCCGGTAAAGAAATCATCCGACTGGATATGGCATTAAGAGTTATGCCTCCTGATGAAAAAGAAAATCCTGATGCATCCAATAGTCGGCATGAACCACTGGTCCAAAATGATAGAACCAACCTAAAGTTGGCAGCAGCCTGTCCATAGTGGCAGGCTTTTTTATTTGAATTCCGGTAAAAATGGAGACTTGTCCTGAGTGAAACGAAGGAGTAAAGTGAAGGAAGAAGATGAAAAAATCCCTTATAATTCTATTTTCCATATATTCTGTGATTTCCGATAAGGGAAAGTGTGATTTCGAAAGATTAGTCAAAGAGTGTTTCACTCTATCTCCCGAAGTTTTTAGTTTCTCAAAATATCCTAAATGGCCGGATGCCCGAAAATTAGATCGTCCCTTAAGAACTTTGAGGCAAAGGAAGCTGATTAAAGGGGACCCAAAAACTTTCTTCTCTCTGACCAAAAGCGGAAAGATCGCAGCTGAAGAAATTGCCAGAAATTTCCGTCAAAGAAAATTGTTTAAATAAAATAAGGGAAAATAAAAGAAGATTAGACAATATATGTCTTCTCGAAAATATTTTTTAATTGCTATTGTTTTAGTCGTCGTTATTGGCGGAGGAATTTTAGTTTGGCAATATCAAAAAACCCCAAAAGAAATTAGCGCAAAGGAATCATGCCAGAAAGAAGGCGGCGATTTATGTACAGAAAACGAAATTTGTTTAACCCAAGCGATTGATTCAAATGGAATCAGCTGTTGTTCGGATAGTTGGAGATGCAAAAATAATACTTGCTGTATCGTTCTTCAAAAAGCAACTACCAAAGACATGATTTTGATTCCGGCAGGCACTTTCACTATGGGGCGCGAAGATAGAGAGGGCTGGTTGCCCATGTCCGCGCCAGAGGCGTGGAATGATGAACTGCCGCCGCACGAAGTTTACACAGATGCATTTTATATTGATAAATACGAAGTAACCAACCGCCAATTCAAAGAATTTGTTGATGCTACGGGGTATATAACCGATGCCGAAGACCAAGGTGGCAGTTCAGTTATGGTCCCAGCAGACCAAGCAGAGACGCCTGTTTTAGGAACAGATATCGGTTGGAAATTCATTCAAGGAACAGCATGGTATGCACCGGAAGGGCCGGAATCAAATATTTTAGATAAAATGAATCACCCCGTAGTTTATGTTAGTTGGCGAGATGCCGATGCTTATGCGAAATGGGCCGGTAAAAGACTTCCGACTGAAGCAGAATGGGAGAAAGCGGCTCGGGGCGGCACAAAAACCAATTGGTTCTGGGGTGATCAATTAGGCAACGCCGGTCATTATGCGAATCTTTACGGCGAACATCGCAAAGATTACATCTATCCTTCTTGGGAAGGACAAGTGTACGATGGTTATAGTGAGATGGCGCCGGTCGGGTCGTTAAAACCTAATCAGTACGGACTTTATGATACTGCCGGCAATGTGTTTGAATGGGTTGCTGATTGGTATCAATATGATTACTTTCAAAATAGCCCGCGAGATAATCCCCAAGGGCCAATGAGCGGCACTAAAGCAGTAGAAGAGGAGAAAATGATATATGTTGATCCGTTGAAAGTAATCAAGGGCGGTTGCTGGTTTATGTGCGAATGCTATTTAAGGCCGGCAAACCGGCAACCAACAGAGATAAGCAGCCACAACCATGGGATTGGTTTCCGATTGGCGCTCGATGTGGAATAATTTTATCTAAAAGAAAAATCGGCTTTTAAAGGCCGGTTTTTATTTGAATTTCGGCAAAAATAGAGGATTTACGTCTTACAATCTATGAGTGAGGAGCCAATCGCCAATCAGGCGGTTTTTTGGTAGAATAAATCTATGAGAACCGGATTAAAAATATTATTCGCAGTAGCTGTTATTATATTGATGTTTTATCTTTCCTTAAATTTTTTGGGCGTAAGATTGAACATTTCTTGGTTTTTTGGGGAACACACAGTTCCTTTATTCGAGCACAAAGTTTTTTAGTTCTCGCTTCGCTTGTGTCCTTCGAACGGACGCAGCAAAATAGATAAGAAATAATTTATATTTTTAGAATATGCCGATTAAAAAATCTTACTTGGAACAAAAATGGTATTTTAGGATTTTGAAAGTATTTTATCTGATCCTTCCGATTATCGTCGCATTCATTTTTCTAAATGGAAAAGTAAACATCTCCGACATATCGCAAAAAAGCGTTCTTGATTTATTGCAAAAGAATTTTCTTTACATCATTTATGCCGTAGCGGGATTAGTCATATATTACGCAGCAATTCCCAAGATTTTTCTTTATCTGGTATTTGGCGGGGTGGAAGACGATGTGAAATCAACTAATCCGGCTGCACAACCGGCAGCAACAAAAAGTGCGGCCGTGGCTCCAATTATAATCATTATAATCATTATTGTTTTCGCAGCATTGTACGAGTCGGGATATCTGCCTTCTATACCGGGGATTCATACGTATGGTTCATCCTGCACGAATAGTAAAGGGGAAAAGGGCGTATACGGCACAAATGGAGCCTGCATTACTTGTTCTTCGGGCACTGCGGTTACAAATCCGCAGGGTAATTGTTCAAACGGCGTTTCCGGAGTGTACTGCTGTACTTCAGTCAAGTGCGTCCCTACGCCGTGCGATGCCATAGGCGCGTGGTATTGTGTGGGAACATATTATTTGGGGGGACAACAGCTTCAGTTCAATGGATGTTCTAACACATCGGAAATGAGAACTATCTATTCAAGTTGGTCCGGCTCCTGCAGAAAGTGTCCTTAATTTTACATCTCCCAGAGCTAACAAAAATCGCCA
>JAZDIT010000003.1:0-14874 GCA_043804755.1 Patescibacteria group bacterium
TTCGCGCTTGCCCGGATTGCTTCTTAAGTCTCTGCCTATTATCCAAGCAGTCAGGATGAAAACGGGCACCGCGATCACCAGTATCGAAGTGAATATCCGCACCGCATTAGCTGCTCCCGTATAATAGAAGTTGAGCGGGTCGGGAAAAAGCACGCTGATGTATTGGATATAAAGCGTAATGAAACCGATGATGCTTAAATAAAAAGTCAGGATATTTAAAAGATGCAAAAAGACATCTTTGGGCGTATTGTGTTTGGTAATAGTGTTGTTCATAGTGAACAGGTGTTCAATATATCGGGCGGTGTACCGCCCGCTATAAGAGTACTTTCATTTTCCCACTTTTGGGACGGGTTGTAAAGCCAGATTGTTGACAGGGTAATTTGGGTCTATAATGGAGTAATACAAAGGTCGAAACGGTTTAAATAAGAAAAAACTATGTCTATAGAAATTCTCGCGACCAATCAGATCCAGATGATTGTCACCTTAATCGGGGTTGACGTCATCTTGGGCATCATCGCCGCAATGATGAAAAAAGAGTTTGTTTTGGGAAAAGTGGCCGGTTTTATGAAGAAAGGTGTTCTGGTTTACGTCTTCGGTTTTGCCGTCATCTCGGCGGTAGGCGAAGTCCTGCCCTCTTCGGCCATAATAGCGACCGCAGCTTATTGGCTGATTATCCTCGCTTTAGCCGGTTCGATTTTAGATAATCTGGGGAAAATCGGCATCCCTATACCGAAAATTTTAAGGAAATAAATTGTTTTCGGCAAGAACCCAAAACGGCCCGGTGGCCGTTTTGGGTTGACCATTTTATTAATTGCCCTTGTGTAGAGTAGACAGAGTATGGTATAGTCAAATAACGAACGTGGTTCGTTGCAAAATCACAAACAAAGGTCGCGGTAATAATTTTAAAAAATAATCCTATGGCAAAATCAAACTCTGCGTTCATGAAGCCGATGAAGATCAGCGAAGATTTAGCTGCGGTCGTCGGCAAGGGCCCGATGCCGAGGTCCGAAGTCGTCAAAAAGCTCTGGGCCTACATCAAGAGGAACAGTCTTCAGGACAAGAAGAACAGGAGAAATATCAACGCCGATGCGAACTTGAAGAAAGTTTTCAAAGGAAAAGGCGTTGTTAACATGTTCGAGATGACCAAGCTTGTTTCCAAACATCTTTCCTAGTTTTTAAGATGACTAGTAAAACCAAAGAGCGCCCCGAAAGGAGCGCTTTTGGTTTATTTGGCTTGATTTATTTATGCGTCTTGGTAAAACTATTTAAAGTGGCACTTTTAAATAAGGAGGAAGAATATGGCGGTAAAAAATATTCGTCCAGCAAGTCTGAAAGAGTGCGACCTGGATTTCGTGGTGGAAACGGTTTCGCCCCAAGCCAAGAACAAAGAGGAAATCAAAACGGCGATTCGCGAAGACAAGGGCTTCAGAGTAAGCATAATCGGCAACGATGCGCTGTTCGAACGCATCGTCCATAATCGTCAACTGATTATGGGAATCTCTCCCGCCCTTCTCTTTGAGGTTCTGCTGAGACGTTCCATTAAAGAAATGAGAAAAAGCGTTTACACGATTGAAAGGTCTGTTTCCCAAAGAATCCCGGTGTTCGACACGAAAGAAGCTCTAGCTTTCCTGGACGAAGAAGACGTCTTCGATTACCTTGTCACATTACTCGTATCTTTTGTCTCCCACCAAAAACAAACCGCGACCGACCTTGATATTGAAAATTTGCTTAAATTGAGCAGAAAGACCACCGGCCATCAGCGTTTTGACATCTGTAAAAGAATTGCCGACATCTGCTTATTTATTCTGGGTGTATTCCCGGAATACGTCATGTACGACTATTACTACCTTTTCTTCAATAAAAAAATCCCGATCAGCGGCGAGTTGACCAGAACCACGGGAGACTATGAAATGCTCGGCCAGGAATTCTATGGTCTGGCCGCCAAACACGAAACCGCCAAAGCTGATGATTTGGACAAAACCCTGGAGTTGTTCTCGCAGAAATTCTATCTGGCTAAAAAACCCTTAAATTATCTGTCGGAACACTTCATTACGTCAGCAAAGTAAATAATTAAAAAGGAGAGAAAATTCTCTCCTTTTGTTTTCTATTGAACCTTCTGTTTGATGATCTCTCTCAGAATACCTTCAACAAGCTTCATGCTTTCGTCGTCGATGATGGAAATCGGCATAGCAGGTTTGTCTATTTTTTTGAGTTCGCTTAATTTTTTCTTGATTTCACTCTTATCAACGAGGTCGCTTTTGCACAAAAAAACATATTCTTGCTTCGCCAGTAATTCCTTGTTGTAGGCGCCGAGTTCGTGCCTAATAATCTGGTATTCTTTAGCGGGATCCGGGGATTCGGCGGAAATAAGATGAAAGAGGGTTTTCGTGCGCTCAATGTGGCGCAAAAACTTGATACCCAGGCCCTTGCCCGAAGAAGCTCCTTCAATCAAACCGGGAATGTCAGCCAAAATCAATTCGTAATAAACGCCCAGGTTCGGGTCAAGCGTGGTGAAGGGATAATTAGCAATCCTGCTTTTGGCATTGGTTAAGGTATTCAAAAGACTTGATTTACCCACATTGGGCAATCCGATGAGCCCGACATCAGCAATCATCTTCAATTCCAGCCTTAATTCGCGCTCCTCGCCAGGCAAGCCTTTACCGTATTGCATCGGAGTGGTGTTGGTTGATGAACGGAATTTTAAATTGCCTTTGCCGCCTTTTCCTCCTTTAGCTACGAGTAACCGCTCGCCGACAGCAATAATTTCGGTGCTTTCGTTTGTCACCAAGTCGCTCACGACCGTACCAATCGGCACTCTGATAATAAGGTCTTTAGCACTTTTCCCGTCGTTAAACTGGGTTTTGCCGTTCTCGCCGTTTTCCGCGGCAATCTTTTTCTTGAAGCGGAACTGATTAAGAGCATCAATGTTTGATACGCCCTCCAAATAAACGCTGCCGCCCCGGCCGCCGTTGGCTCCGGCCGGCCCCAAGTTCATTTTAGTCTTATTAAAAGCCACGGCGCCCCGGCCGCCGTGCCCAGCGATTACTTTGATTTTGACGTCGTCAATCAACATAAGTGTAATCTAACTTTCCCATTTCGGAGAGGCTTTGTCAAAAGAAAAAACCCGCAGCCGTGCATGACGGATGCGGGTTTTTGCTAATTTTAAGGTTCAATTTGCTCCCAGGATTCAAGATTGCGTGGTATGACTACAATACCCGATGGAGTAATCTCAATATTCTCCTTTTGCTCTCCTTACGACAAGTTTGGTAGCGTGCTGTGTGCCCCGGTCTGGTACTAAAATATTAGAGGGAAATCGGGTGGTTTTTGGGGCAGTAAAACGACCCGTCTCGGTCGGGTTAATTATAGCACAAAATGGAGAAAACTCTATCTCGGGAAATTACACAATTTGCACAAATTAAAGGCAAAAACGGGTCCGAAATTACACACTATCCTCATCATCCTCCTCGTATCCGGGCGATGGTTTTTTCTCCCGTATCTTCCACGGCATTGCCTTTCTCCGGGGTGGCACGGAATCCCTTTTTGTCATGAAGTCCGGGTGAAAACGAGACAGCCACCACCTAAGCATTATCTTATCTCCTTTAAGAACATGGATTTTAACCAAGTCCATCATAAACTCGTATTGCGTTTTCATCGCATCCTCAAGAGCCGCCTTAAAATTCGGATCGTCGCGCAACCAGTTATATACTGTCCTGCGACTTTTGATGTCGGCCAGCCTGCAGGCCCTGGTAATATTGCCGAAAGCTTCTCCGCTGTATACCTCGATGAATTTAATCTTTTTGTCGATGGTCCGCGGTTGTTGTCCCGCAAGACGCTCCATCCTGTCGTATCTTTCAATGGCCCGAGACTTGGCCCACTTAAACAGATTAACCTTTCTCAACCAGGCAGACTCGCCGTCTATAACGTAGGTGCACCGGCGCCCGATAATTCCGGTCTTATTTTCCGGTAAATCTTGGGTTAAATTGTTGTTTTCCATTTTTGTGACACAAATATATCATTGGAATAAAATTGTTTTTCGCAAGTTTAATCCCAATAATATAAGTGTGCTTTTAATTTATAATTTACCTTGTTACTCTATGGGCACTTGTCGACCATAAACCAAAACCGCTCACTTTTGGTGATCGGTTTTTGCTTTTGAATGCCAAAAGTAGAATCATCACCCTATGGTGTTGAATCAGCCTTTAGCATTGAATTGCCCGAAGCTTAATCTCTATCGTTTGGGGGTATGCATTGAATTGCTATCCCGGACACTTGGTGCCCCGTTTCCTCTTTCTACATAAACGCATTTACAAGGTACACTTGTATTATACCATGCCTACAGGTTTTCGTGTCAATAGTGTGTGCTAATTAATCTGCGATTTTGAATTTAGAAAAATAAAAAAGCGGGCGAGGTTATCGTCCGCTTTGCTTTTTCTTTAAATTCTCGGCAAACTTCTTTTCCAGCGCCGGCCTGTATTTATGAAGAATGGCGCAAAACTCTACGACATCTTCTTCGAACTCCAAGATCAACATTCCCATAAGGGTATCCAGCTGTTCGTCTGAAAATTCTTCCGAAATGCAGCACACCTTGAATCCTTCAAGGGTAACCGGTTCCCGCCGCTTGAACCCTTCGCTGTGCTGCGGGCAAGGCAAGGTTTCGTCGCAAAGATAGCAAAGGTTATGCTCTTCTCTGCGATGACTTTCGTAATGCCCGAAGCAAAAAATCTTCCCGCACTTCGAGCACATTGCCGTGAACCCTTCGGTCGGACAACCCAGCTTTTTACACTCAACGCATTCTGTAGGACCGTAATTCGTCATTTGTCATTCCTCCTTTTTCGCCGTATCAATAATTTGTTTGATTATCTGACCCTCTTCTGATCGAGGCGATAAAAATTCCGCCAAGGGGTTGTTTGGATCCCTCAAGTCTTCCTCGGTCCAATTTTTGGCCCAGTCAACAATCTTTTGCATTGCTTCTTTGGCCTGCTCTGGCGTATCAAATATCGGCTCCGTACTTATCAATGGTTTATAATTATGACCAGGCCCCCTCGTTATCCACCCGACGTATTTACCCGTTTCTTTGTCCGGCCCACCGGCATCAACAACGACATCATCAGGATTACCGGCGATCTCGTACAATGTTAATCTGCTAACCATTTTTCCCTCCTTCTTTTTTTCTTTCGCTCCCTCATCTCGGGAAATGAAACTTCGATAAATCCGGACTCCAGTAAGAAATAATAAATATTGGGTGGTCGTCTCCAATAGCATTTAACACTTCTTTGGTTTTATCCTGCCACCTGGAATCGCTCGGCTTGTGGTCTTCTGAATTATGACATTTCATTGCTTCCTCTTTGTTGAGGAAAAGAGCAACTATCGGAGAGGTATGCCCGCCGTAAAATGCGATATTTACGTATTCCGGCTTCTGGGGCGGATTTCTTGGGTGGTCTTGATCGTAAAAAATAATGCCCTCCGGTGTAACACCCACATATTGTCCGCCAGACAATCTTTGGCCGACGGCAACCTTACTTTCTCCCCTTAATGCAATCTTCTCAACTATCGGAACGCCGTTCTCGTCTCTCTCGTCGCTCACAGAATAAACCGAAGTTTCAGTTACGGCAAAAAACTTCATTTTCCCTGCCTCCTTATTTTAATAGAACTATGTTAAGTTTAAACAGATTCATAAAAAAATCAAGCCCTGATGGCTTAAAAATCGTGGCTCCGAGGATGGCACAATATTGGGACTTGGTTCTACGGGAATCTGCCTATTATTGCCTCGTCGTGAGAAAGGCGTACCAGGGAAGACGCTCGTTCAGAAGATCGCTTGATTCGGCGTCGGCGGTCATAGTTTTAGTGATTTGTATCGGAATGAAGCCGAGGAGTTTTCGCGGCTCTTTTACCGCGAGCTTGTAGACCGCCCGGCTGTTTTCTTCTTTCAGCTCGGCGGATTGCGGCTCTACGCCAAGATTCTCCGCCACCTTGCTTGCCGTAAGTTTTACCTCGCTCGTTCCGACCCGCAAGGCGTTGTCTTTAATGGAGACTTCCGAGGCAGTCACTTCCAGATTTTCGTCTTTGATGAGTACTTGTTTTGCGGTTGGAGCTATGCTTATCAGTTTGTCGCCGACATTGAGGAATATCTTTTTATCCGTCGTCTGTATCGCGACATCATCGGCTTTTATCTCTCCCCGGCTCACTTTTATTTCCGACACCGCATTGCCGAGTTCGGACGCCTCAATCTCTTTTCTGCCATTAATGAGTTTCGCGATAAGCTCGTCTATTTCTCGTTTCAATGATTTGAGATTATCGATTTGTGACGCTGCGTCTCCTGTTGCGGTTATATTTTCGATTCTGGCTTTGTAGTAATCGTTGATTTCCTGTCCCGATTCAACCGCCACGGGCTTGACCGGCTCGGCAATAATTACAGGGACTTTTTCTGTTCCACAGCTGGCGCTTTCCAAACAAATCTTTTGATCTTCGCACTGGGTTTTCACTTTTATGAGACCCTGCGGAAGGTCGGCAAGTATTTTTTCAACCTCCGCTCTGGTAAAGCCGGTTTGTTCCTTAAGTTCGCTATCGCTCAAGCCGGCAAGTTTCTGGTAATAAGCGATTTTGTTTTCCCATTGGGCGACTTCCTGGCACCGGTTTATCTCCGTTGGCGATTCCAGTCCGGATATTTCTTTTGCTGAGATTGTTTGAGTAGTATTGGCAAGACACTCTTTTCTGGCTCCTTCGATTTCCAGTTTCAGGGCCGTAATCTTTTTTATTATCTCTTCTGCCGTTGCTTTATCGCCTACATCCTCCGCTTTTCGCAAATCAAGAATCAGCTGATTGTAATCTTTGGTCAGTTTGTCGGGAATATAACAGACAGCTATTGGCTTCGCTACTGCCGTCGGCGGAGCTATTGTCGGTTCAGGAGCCGGCAGAGGTTTTAGCTCGGGACCGGGAACGGGCTTCGGAGCTTCCGCAACCGAACAACGATTGACGCATATTTCTTGCGCGTATTTCTGCCACACTTCGGACGATTTGCACGAACTTTCTCCGCCAAGATTTTCTTCATAGCCGTCGTGGCATTGAAGATAGGCGTTTTTGAACGCGCCGACGCCGCATTCGTTGTTAACGACAAAAGTATTTACTCCGCATTTTTTGACGGCCGTTGCCGTATTTGCGGGGGCTGAACCAGAAACGGAAGTAACGGACTGGCATGCCGCAAACTCGCAATTTGATCCGATGCGGCTCACATATGATCCGTCAGGACAAAGTTTAGCTTCTTGAGTGCAGGCTGCCGGTTTTGTGCCTGTCGTATTCGGCGAAACAGTTGTCGGGTTTGAAGTTTGTGCGAAAACAGCACCGCCAAGAAACGCAAGTCCTAAAATGACGCTGCCTATTATTTTGTTCATATTTTTATTATACCAAATTCCGTAAAGACAATAAAGTTTCTCTAAACTCCGCGGACCAACTACTGTGTTATTTCAAAAAATTGAAGTCAGAAACTATTTGTTTAAGAATCTCTGAATTTTTATCTTCATCCTTTTTAAGGGTATGAAGCATCAACTCAAATAGCTTCGTTTCTCCCGAGTCAGGGAAACTAATTACAATTGAAGTTATCTCTCCGGATTCTACCCGACGCTCATATATTTCTTTTCCTTGAAGTGCAAAAAACTTCTCGCTAACTATTTTACCGTAGGGATAGTCGGTTGCCCTCTCCGCCCAGTCCTGCCATTTAAAAGCAGAAGGAATTTCAGTAATAACAAGCGATAGTTCCACCCCTTCTGTTAATACCATTTCTGGCAGTAGCCCAGTTTCTTCTCCTCTCGCCACCACTTCTTTATATTCTTCCGATTCCTCCAATTTATAATCTTTTGACTGAAATACTATTCGAAACAACTCTATGCCAAAATCTTTTCTTTCTTCAGCGATTGACCAAGTCGGAGGATATTTTATCTCATACCCCAACTTTTCATCCTTATAGCTTTTCCAACTCGGTACATCGGGATCATAATACCACTTCATATTCGGGTCTTTTAGTTTTTTCTCAATACCGATTAAACACTCGTCGCACCCCTCGGGGCAGGTATCACAACCATTTACACAAACAACGCAAGGGTTTTCGCTGGTAATATACACTTCAGAAGGAATTATGACGGTTTTAATTATCGTCTTTCCAAGCTCATTTATGTCTTCCCAGCTTATGTTTCCTAATCGCCAGCCATCTTGGTAGAAAGAATAACTAACTATGGCTGTTCTAAAACAAATCCAACCAATTACTACAATTAAGATTCCAATAATGATTTTTTTATTCTTTGTCATATTTTTATTATATCAAAAAAATCGCCTCTTTGGCGATTCTCTATCCAATGACATCAAAATATATCCAATGATATACAAATATATCTAGCTCGCTCTAGCGGACGATTTTAGAACTTTAGAGTGGGAGGAGGTGTTTGAATATCCCGAATTGTATCTGAAACAAATCAAGGAACTTGTTAGTTAAATTTCTTTTACCTCCTTTGCAAAATTAGAGAAAACAACCTTATTGCCCTCTCGTGTCGCTGCCATTAATTCGGAAAACTTTTTAATAGCTTCTTCTGCCTTTTCCCCCCTTATGGCACCCTCGGAAAAACCTCCCATCAAATTAGAAGAAAGCTGGGAAGAAGCCTCTACAATAGGTACCCATGTCGCGATAGCCTCATCAAGAGATTTTTTACCAGCATATTCCAACCGAAATTTATTAGCGATTAGTTTATCCAGAAAAATTTCTAGACAATTTGATATAGCCGCTGTTAGCAAAAAAATAGATCCCCTTATCTGGAAGAAAGAAAGCTGACTTTCCTCAAATTTTTTAAGTTCGCCTTTTTTGAATTTCTTGACAAGAGATATTTTTTTATCTTTTACGGCCTCGAGAAGCGAATAAGCAAACACGAGATGTCTGGCCCTGGTCTGGCTATTAAAATATTGGCTATATAAACTATCGTCTTCCCAGATTCTGGTTTTTTCATGATAAGCCGTATCTGGTCTTCCGTGGAAAGCGGCGAGAACCTGACCCGCCGAAACAGATAGCAATGAATTAACTTTGCGCGTTATAATATCCTCAACCCCTCCTCGCCGAGGTAAATAATTGACACCCGTTGATTTGAATTCTTCCTTAAGTCTATTTTGGATGGCGTCATTACTCCTGAAATCAGGTGCTTCAATCTTATTTTGACTGTTGTTATATCTTTTAATTTTAACAACTGTCTTCTCGTTGATGCACTCAACGAACCTAACCTGAACGAATGCATTTTTCTCGGGGATTTTTTTTAAATTACCCAGCACACCCGTAGTCTGTGCTCCATTTAGAATAGAAATGCCTTGAAATATTAAAGTTTTATTTCCGACTATTGTAAACTTATTGACCAATGCCGTCATGCCATTATTAAAAATCCAGAAATGCGACGGGTCATTCTCGGCAGTATGCTGGATGCCCCTGTTTATATTCTTATCTCCCCCTTTCGCGATACCCATATAGTCCCTCACATTAGCAGAAAACAAATCAGTTCCGTATTTTCTAAACTTTTCATGGAACCATCTTAACGGAACAGACGCGACAAAGGCCCTCCAGTCTCTCTGCCTAATAAGCATCCCGCCAGTAAAGAGAGGCAATTCAAAGGTATCTTTTATTAATATTGGGGTGGAAACAGAATTGTATCTTTTTTCTATTTCTTCCGCACAAACCTCCATGCACTGTAATCCGATTCCGCCTCCGATAAGAGCTCTTGCGGTGGCCTCCGCCGTTCGTAATTCTTGTTTAACATTTTCGGATCCAGATAAATTGTGGACAAACCATATATGCAAAGTCTCAATTTCCTTGTCCGCGACAGCCCTCCTTAATTTTTCGGCCGAAGAACGAATTCTTTCCGGAACCTTTTCAATGGGCACTTTCAATAAAAGAGTAAGCGCGCTAGATAAATCTCTTGCCTTTTTAGAACGAGGGACCAACCTTTTGCCAACTGCGAAATACTCTTGCCCTATTACCGCAAATTTCTTTTCTGTATCAACGTGGACAAAATCAATAGCTCCATCATCCGGACCATCAACTATGATATCGTCTGCTCCCACCGCTTCAATATCTTCAATCCCAAAAAATAATTGTAAAGCAAAAAGGGCGAGAGGATTATCATACTTCTTTAAGTCTTTTCTCTTCTTAAAAGCTGACAAAAAATTATATTTAACCATACCTTAAAATATTATTTTAAATTTTTCCCTAGATATTTTTTGATCCTTCTTAGTGCCTGTCCTGGATTTTTTCCAACCTGGTGTTCCCAAATCCTCAAAACTTTCCAACCCAATTTTCGCAACCTAGAATTTACCTCTTTGTCTCGCTGAATGTTCCGCTCAATTTTTGGAAGCCAGTATTTTTGGGGTAGCCTCTTTTTTAATTTTGGGAACTGATAGCCATGCCAGAAATCACCGTCTAGAAAAACTGCGACCTTTTGCTTTATAAAAACAACGTCCGGCTTCCCTGGCAACCGGCTGTAGTGCTTCCTATACCTATACCCCTTAGGATAAAGTTCGTAGCTTAAAAGCTTGAGAAAGCCGGTCTCAAGCTTGGTGTTGCAAGACCTTATGCGCGACATTATCCAGCTCCTCTTCTCCCTGGTGAATTTGTCTACCATGGAAATAAGCAGTTAGATCCTTTTTTATTTTTAGGGCGATCGCCTCAGCTAATTTCACCGGGACGGCATTGCCTATCATCTTGTAGCCGTCTGCAACGCTATTATAGGCTAAAATAAAGTCATCTGGGAATGTTTGGACCCTAGCGCATTCCCTTACCGTAAGGCGTCTGTATATGCTTGGCGATTTCGGATCAAATATAAACTTGTTGTCCTCTATAAAAACCATCTTATTCGCCTGCGGGTGCAGCGGTGCGTGGCGCCCTCCGGCCTGAATGGTGTAAGACTGCTCATTCCAGCCGCGGACCCGATTTCTTGACATGTATATGGGCGAAAAGCCCCCGTTCATAAATTCATGATTCGGAACATTAAGCCCATCCCCATTGGTCCTGTTCTTTTCGCTCGCTGGCTTTGCGCTTTTGCGAAGGTCCCATATCGCATCCTTCAGGGTCGGCATCTTTTCCCATTTTGCCGGGAAGTCAAACTTCTTCCCCATGTCTTTGTGGTACCCCACAAATATGACCCTTTCCCTATCCTGGGGAACGCCGTAGTATTTTGCGTTGAGAAGCGCATAAGAGACTCCGTAACCAATCCTTTTAAAGCGGGATAGGATCTTTTGGACCGATCCGGCATGCCTTTTGAAAAGCAACCCTGAAACATTTTCTGCAAGAAAAAAAAGTGGACGCTTATCCCGTAGGACCCTTGCGAATTCGAAAAACAACTTTCCCCTTTCGTCTTCCTCTCCGCGCAGGGCGCCAGCCTCACTCCAGCTTTGGCATGGAGGACCCCCAATTATGCCAACCGCATCCGGTATTTCTGCTGACGGAATTTCAGATATGCTCCTTGTGTCAAGGATAGCCTTGGGGAAATTTTGCCGGTAAGTTTCCCAAATTTTCTCATCAAACTCATTTGCCCAAACTACCTCAAAGCCCGCCCGCTCAAAACCCAAATCCAATCCGCCTGCGCCCGTAAACAAAGAAATTAATTTCATTTTATTAAATAAGCCTTAGTAATTTTGCATTTAACAATTTCGCAGGGTTGTTGGGCGATTTAATTCTGATGTCTTTAATTAAAATTTTCTTCCCACTAAGATTCTCTAAATTCAATCTGTCTTCTTTGGGGAAAGAAAGATATTTTTCCTTCAGCATTATTGCGTTTACATTGAATTTAAGATCCGCTGCAACATCTTTAATGTAGCCGAAAACCCTTGCTGGGTGCTTTATTCCCCACATCCCGCGCACTCTCAAATCTGTAATTCCCAGAGGATCAACCCTGTTTATCCTTGCTAGCTCTTTAGTCTTCCCGAATTCAATGTCTGGCAAAGAATTAAGACCCAATGCTACCCTGTCCCTTATCTTCTCATAAACCCTCCTGTCAGCTGCGTAGCAGTTGCCGTACACAAACCAAAGCGAATGAATTTTTCCGCCAACAACTCCGCCAACAATGTATATGATATCTTTCTTGCCCCAATGCTCACATTTCCTGCAATCATTCGAAATCAAGGAACTCTCCGAGTATAAAGCGTCTTTCGGGTAGGAACTGTTCAGGGCAATCCCCCCGGGTCTCGTGCTCGCAAATTTCTTGACCTCAATCGCATCCCCTTCCCTTATAACAATGTCAGGAGGATTGTTCTGATTGCCCAGATAAGAAAAATACTTCCCATAAACCATCTCCTTTTCTGCCAGGCTTTTCTCATTCAGTGTCCCGCAGAAAATATCTTTGACGTAAAATTCCAGGGCATCGCCCATTGCATTTGCCCTTATTGCAGAGCGATAAGCCTCCGCTAGGTTGTTGTTGGGGCTTTTTATTATATTGCTTATGGCGATAAGCAGGTTTGTTTTCATTGGTTAATTCTATCAAAAAAACCAGAAAAAGCGAAACCGTGAGATTTCGCCCAAAGCAGTTTGCCTTACTGAATCTTAATAAACAGGGGCGGCCTTTTGGTCCGATCTCTGCAAAAATCTCCAGCTAGTTCTTCGGCGTCCATTTCGTCTATTGTGTAGTCATCCGGCCCATACCAGACGAATGACGGAGTATATTCTGAGATACAATTGGCAATTTTTAGATCTTTAACTTCTGCATTCCAGGTGAAGAATCCCGAATTTATTTTCGAATGGAAAAAGACCAGTTGGATTAATACAATCGTTGATACCAAAAGAACCATCAAAAGAATAATCAGGGGAATTCTCCTATAAATTGCTTTGATTTGTTGTTTCATGGTCTATTGAGCTAGCAAATATTGCGCGACCAACTCATCACACTTTTGCTTGGCGGCCTTTAGGGGTTCTCTCTGAGAGATCGCTTTTTCGAGGTCTGCCTGCGTCTGCAGGTATAGCTGCGAAGTGGTTGACCACCCCCTCGGGCCTTCCAGCATCTCATGGGCATATTCGATAAACGCTTCAACTCCCAATAAAGGGTCTGTTATGCTGCCGTATTTTTCGCTCGCTGTCATGCGCGGGGTCGAATCAAGAAGCACCTCATACTCTCCACACGCCTCTTCTTTCTCCTGCCACAACTCTTGTTTCAACTGTTGGCTCTTTAACAGCGACTGTTGAGCCTCAAGGTCTGATTGCTTAACCTCTACAACTTCAATCCTGCTGATCAAAGAGTCGATCTGTTCAGCCAGAATCTGGACAGCCTCATCTAGCGTCTTGCCCTGGATTAAGCTGACGGTAAGGGAACCGCCCAGGGTAACGGTAGGCAAACCTATAACTCCGGTCAGGATTCCAATTAAGATTTTTTGGTAAAGCTTCATAATTCGTCTAGGGTAAAACATCTTTCAACCTTGTTTGAGCGAATACAGTCTTTTAGGCACTCTGAATTTAAGTATTCGCTATGGGGCCACACAAGATTGCAGCCGCCTGCACAACGTTCATATCTTGGCAGCCTTTCTTGGCATTCCCTTGCCGTAGCTCCCGTTAATCCTCTTACTAGACCTATCGTAAAAAGAATGCCTAAAATAATGAGGATTACTATCAGGAATTTTTTCGCTCTAGGAGCCTTCTTATAGAGAAATATAGCGAAAGGAAGAATAAGGAGTAGCCCAAATAAGAGTCCGGAGCCGTAGTCAATAAGCGACCCGAGAGAAAAACCAAAAGAAATCATCTCTCTCAGACCATTAATTATACCTGCAACTCCAAGCATCCCTATGAAAATAGAAATAGCTAAAAGAAAAATAGAGATAAAACGCCCTTTCATGATTTTATTCTTAAAACTTATCCTGGCGGGAAACATAAAGCTGCCCGTCGCGGTGGCTTTCACCACCCATGCTGGTTTCCCAACATGACCCATTCCTGAGTGCTCGACGAGCAGCTTGATATCAGGAATGGGATTTTGTACCGTACCCTACAGCAATACCATAGGGGTTAGGTTATTTAGTTTTCTAATTTCAGCCTATCATGTCCTTCGTGAAATTTAAAGAAAGCGAGCAAGTAAACTATCTCTCCATCTCAACTCGCATGCCAAGCTCTGCGGGGTTCCATGGTGAGTTAGGTTCAACAGCGCTAAGTTCTTCTCTCTAAGGATGTCTGTATCTTCAAGAGGAGGCTGTGCGTGGTACTCAAGAGGAAGCTGTGCGTGGTTATCCCAAGGGAAGCCTGCCGTGGTACTTAAGGGAAGCCTGCGGGGTACTTCAAGAGGAGCTTGTCTATGTGAGAAAGGAGAGCCTGTCTATGTGAGAAGGCAAAGTCTGTCTATGTGAGAAGGCAAAGTCTGTCTATGTGAGAAGGCAAAGTCTGTCTACGTGAAAAGGGAGTTCTGAGGCAAACTCGGCTGGTTCTGCGTCGGCAAAAAGCACCAACCGAAGTTTGAAAAATGACTCTGGAAAAAATTCCTCTCTGACGAAGTGGGTGCTTAGTTATTAATATTGATTGTAAAAAGTCATCGGGGGAAGTAAAAATAGTTTATTCTTTTATTTATACTAGGCAGGCTAGCAGCCCGTCTGTTTTTTATTATACGACCTAAGCATACCGGCATTATCTCAGAACTCGTACCAGGCCAGAAAGCTAAATCTCAAAAGTATTGTGAAGATTTCAATTTGAAGTCTTCTTAAAGGTCGAAGCAAAAGCTAAACAAAATGATCCAGCAATTCGAGCTGGGTCTTTTTTATTCTATGTACAAAATAACTCTTCCACAGAAAATGATGAAAGATCTCTGGATGTTACGTGAGTCTCTCGGAGGTCCGCCCATAATCCAAGCCTGCCGCGAAAGTGTTGCCGACTACATCAAAAGAAAA
>JAZDIT010000004.1:0-10295 GCA_043804755.1 Patescibacteria group bacterium
CCGAATTCCTGTAATCAATCGCCCCAAAAGCGACTTTTTTGGTATAATGAAAATACATGACCAGAAATAGAAAAATTCTCATCATAATAATTGCTGCCATTACCGTTATTTTAATGTGGGCGCCGTGGCTGGATAACCAAAGTTTGCACGATAAAGTGTTTGAAGAAAGGGCTGAAATAGACGGTACGATTGATAAATACACCGGCGAGCTGGTTTGCGATTATAATGTGATGTGGGCGCCGTTTGGCAGATGGGTGGCGAGTTGCGAGGGCGGCTACTATGTGACATTTTGGGGTAAGATATTGTATCCCGGAAACCATAATATAGAATTGCCGGAAAACAACTTCGATGCCGCATATCAAATACCCGGCACAAATATTTTCTTTAGATATCCGTCTGATGGATTCTACGGACTGGGCATTAATATCGCCAGCAGCACGGAGGTCAGAGGTCTGATCAGCGGAATGCATGCAGAGCCGGTATCGGAGTTTGAAAGAGACGCCCAGAGCGCGTACGTGGTTTTGAATATTAATTTGATAGAAAACGAAAAGGCTTTTACGAATATCAATAATTTTGCGGAAGACTTCAAAAAAGATTCCGACGTGAGTTTTTACGATCGGGAGTACGCCAAGGAAAACGGCCGTATCGCAGAGATTAACGACAAAGAATATTTCATTTATAAGGTGACGGAAGATGCTACTGCGTGGAGTGCTTATACTATTAACAAAAATGGCATTGTTTGGGTTATGCTGGCCTATACTAACAGCCTTACGCCGTATTCCGACTCCGCATACAAAAATAACGATGGATTATTTTTAGAGATTCTTGAAAATATCAGCTTTGAAGAGATTCCGGTTTTTGCGGATGACGAACCGGAGATAGTGGTCAGCTCGCTGCTGCAAACTCTTAACGATTCTTCTTTGGGTGTTAAGTTTTCAGATCTGGTGAAGTCGTCCCAATGGTGGATAAGCGAAGATGACTGGAGTATTAACGTTCCAAATGCCATTTCCATCGTTTCAAAAGACATCCGCGGCTCATCAGTGGAACCCCTAGATGCCGAGGCCAGAAATCTTAATTATTTCATATCAAATATATTTTTAGTCAATGACTTTGAGCTAAACGCTACCAACACTTCCAAATCGGAAAGAGAACCAGAGTTCTTCGATTATATCGTTGCTTTTCAAAAAGGCGAAACGCAATGCACCCTTACAACCAATGGTGAAAGTTGGGAATATACCGTAACCTGCTCGGATGGTCTTCAGAAAGCGTACGAGGCACAAATACCGTATCTCAAAGCGCTGGATAGACGGGACGTAATAGTTAATGTGAGGAAAAAGATAGGCGATTTTGCCTGGCTTGACGTTCACCCTCGGAGAACCGGTAATCTAGCCCTTATGAAAGATGAGGGAGGAGAAATGAGATTAATTTTTTCTGGACAGGAAGCGCCACCTTGCGATTTGATGATTGAGAACGGGGTGCCAGAAGAAGTTTATGGTACCTGCAACAATGTCTGGAGGTCAATACAAAACAATAATAATGATCAGGAATAAAAAAATCATTTTCGGGATTATTATAGCTATTTTAATTTCCGCAATCTCTTTGATTGTCTGGCAGAATTGCCACAGGCCCGTTATTATAACTGAAACACCAGAGTCATCGACCGAAGAAATGGTTGGAAACCTCGTTCTTTATGCAAATGGCCGGTGGGGAGCTATCTATGAAGGGGATGAAAAAGGGAAGAGAATAGCTTCTTTATTGATTCGCAAACTTCACGGGCTGAATTTGCAGGCCAAATGTATTATCAGCGAAGAAGATCTCCAGGGGATGAAAGAAGAGAATAAGATTTTAGAATTGGTTTTCAAGAGACCGGTAGATATTACCGTTTCCCAGTGGATAGACCCGGAAGACAGATCCTATATCCCGGTTGATGAAAACGGCTACAGAATCTTGGAAGATGCGGGGGACGTCCTGTTTGTCCTGAAAGACAATTCGGGCAGGGGACTGGAGGCGAATATTTTAATTGGCTACGGAACCGCGATCAGGACCGGCTACGGCTGTTGGGCGATAAAACAAAAAGGCAGCGATGAGTTAGATAAAACTTGGATTGAGGAAATAGAAACATTGCTTTTGGAATAAATTATGGACAGGAATAAAAAATTTATAATCGCCGGCGGAGCAATTCTGCTGGTAATAATCGCCATTGCGACGCACTGGTTTTTATTTTCCGGTCCGGAAAGAGAACTAAAAATGGAAAGATTTGTCGTTCCCTTGGGAACCGACGTCAACCGCGATGCGGAAGAAGCCGTAATTCATGAGTTGAAAGAAAAAAGATTTATCAGGAGCGAATGGGCTTTTAAGTTTGCGCTTAGCATGAAAGATTGGCAGATAAAGCCGGGGGCATATCAGATTTCCAAAAACATGGATGTCTGGATATTGGCAGATACTTTATTCAGGTTTCCTTATCAAAGATGGCTAGTTATACCGGAAGGATTGAGAAAAGAACAGATAGCCGAAATCGCGCAGAAGGAGCTCGGCTGGTCGGAAGAAACAAAAGAAGAATTTCTTGCCGACAGCGAAGAAGGATATTTGTTTCCCGACACTTATTTGCTTCAAACGGGCAATCTTGAAGACGCCGGCAGGACGGCGGCCGAAAGGATGGAGAATCAATTCAACGAGAAGGCAGCCGATTTATTCAAACAAGCCGCCGAAAGCAATATCAAAAACGACACCCTGATGGTTCTCGCTTCCATTATTCAAAGAGAAGCGGCCAATGAGCAGGATATGCCATTAATTGCCGGAGTAATCTGGAACAGGTGGCTGAAGGGCATGCCGTTTGAAATAGACGCTACGATTCAATATGCCCTGGGAGAACCGGGAAACTGGTGGCCGGTTGTGAAGCCGGAAGATTACAAACTTGATTCGCCCTATAACACCTATATCCACAAGGGACGGCCGCCGACTCCGATTTGCAATCCCGGACTGGCGGCGATTAACGCCGTGATAAATTCGGAAGACAGCGATTACCTTTATTATCTGCACGACGGTGAAGGGCAAATCCACCCCGCCAAAACTTACGAGGAACATCTGAAAAACATCAGGGAGTATTTCTGGCAAAGTTATAAAGACGAAAAGTTGGGGTACGAAATGAAATACCCGCCGAGCTGGTCGATTGCCGAAGAAACGGAAGGTTCGGGCATAGGGCTGAGCCGGACGGTATTCCAATCAAAAGATTACCAAGAAAAAGAGTCGGAAGAATATAAAGAAAGAGTGGAAACGGGACAGGAAACGGGCCTGCTTCAGCCGATGGTGATGACCGGGGGAGTAAAACTGGAGATTGTCATTATTGAAATTCCGTCTGATCTTACATGGCGAGACTGGGCGGGAAGGGCAACCGACTATCCTTACGGTAAAATAGTCAGCGAAAGATTTATCACGCTTGAGGGCAAAAAAGTTTATGAGCGGCAGGTAGAATCGGGAGAAATAACCTCAATCGTCATCAGTTTCCCCGATCCCGAAGAAACGATGTTATTTGAACTGATACTCCATACTCTTAAAAAAGATGAAGATAAAAACTCAGAGATTCTCGGACAAATAATTTCTATGTTTAATCTTTAGGTGGTCTTCATTGGGAGTTGATTTTTTGTGTTAGTTTGACGAAAGACTAATCTATGACTATTAGATGTTGACACGTTTTCTGGGGTTTATGGTATAATAATATTAGGTTGAGATTGTACTTTTCAGCGTTAATACGACGCAAAAATCCCAAGAGATCAGTTGTCGAATAGAGGAAATGCGAGAACGCACCACATTCTCCAAATAAAGCTACGGTGTATTAATAAACGTAGAATCGAGTTTGAAATAACTCCAGCTCAGCGAGAACCCAGAAGTCGACATAACATGGTTCTCATTTCTTAGGTGTCCCGGTATTCCGGGGCGGGGAGTAAAGGGCCTCCGAACTTTTAGCAATCTTTGGTTGCAAGAGTTCGGAGGCCCTTTGGTTTATAAGCTTTATAAATCCAAAGCTCCCTAAATCTAAAGGTCGATTATTAGCCAATTAAATTAATTAACATGATTACACCACAACAATCCAATACTCAGAAGCTAACGCAAGTACCTTACTTGGAACCCAGATGTTTATCGTGCGGTTCCTATGATTACTTGCAAGCCATCAACGAGATACCGGCCACGCCGGAATACAGTGAGGCGTTTGCATTAACCGTAGTCCGGATGTTTAAGGAAATATACGGGGGTCGATCAAAACCCGATGCGATTAAAGAGCGAGTTTCCAACCCGTGCATTATTTACGAAACGGAATTTAAGGGAAAACTCCGTTCACGATTCCTTAATTATCTTCGTACGGAGAGTATTAATACCTCGAGTCCGGTGTTTGTGATCGGAAACTGCAAGAGTAGCGATAAGGCTGCATTTAGGGCGGCAGTCGGATACGCGATGACTAAGAGCGATCCCTTGATCTTTCTTGTACTGCGGGATGAAATCCGAGAATCCGAACATCTGGATATCGGTACCCACTTTACCGACAAGGAGTCTCTTATCGTGTCAGTGTCGGATGACGACCTCATTCAGTTAGCACAAGAATTAAAAGATACTCTCACTCCAGATGATATGATTTTCTGTCATAGGGCAGGACAAACAATCATTACTGGCGAAGAATATCTATGGGGTCCAAGAGACTAATATACAAAATATCAGGAAGTCGAATCGTCAAACTTTCCTGTATGTATACCGTTGTAGCCCCACAGCCGGCGGTTAATCCGGCTGTGGGCGCTGCTCTTGGTGATAATAAACTTTCTCCGCAGAAAACGCACAAAGACATGAAAAACTTAAATAAAATTGAACAATTCGCGTTGGATATTAAGTGTCTGTTTGAGGAGATATTCCATCGTTGGCACAAAAGGAAAGCCAAATGCTCTAACAAATTACTGGGAGCTAGTGAATTTTGCGATATTGTTTTTGCCAGAGCCAAAAAACTGCCGTTATTGCAGCTCATTGATAACCGCTATATTAAAGACCTAAAATCTGTCGATATACGGGTGAAAATCGGGGATAATTATATCAGCGATGCGGATTTAGACCTAATTATCGAAGATGCCGTAAAAAATAAAGACGCTCTATATGTCGTAGTCACCCGGGGAAATGTTTCGCCCGCGAACATCGAAAGGGTTGATAGGGCTTTTTGGGATCACTATGTGGTCATTTTGTGTCTGGGTGACCCCGATGTCGCAAGAATCAAAAAATGGATATTAAACGGCAACATTAATGCCTGCATATTCTATCTTTATATGTTTACCGATGCGATAGCACACAGGAGTCGCAGACAACCGATGGATGAATACAGGAGAACGGCCATTGAGAAACGCCTCGACTTTATGGGCAATCTTAAGGTAAAGCAGTTCAGGACGCTTGTTAAAAAACTCGAATTTTTATTGGTGCTTGAAGAAGTGCACGGGAACTTCAGCAAGGCGAGTTCTAGTATAGATGTTACCCGCAAAACCATCTATAACTGGCGTAAAACCGATCCTGTTTTTAAGGAACTGCTTGGGATAAGGGGGGAATTTAAAGAAGAGGATAAGTACTGGCGTGACGATACGGATGATTTATCTGATCTAATTGATAAACACGATAGAGACTTTGAAAAACTACTTCAGAAAAACGATAAAGATTGGGACGTTATAAGTCAACATCAGGACGATTCGGAAACGAAAGAAATTATACGCGAAAACCCGTGAATTTGTGCCATTTCGTGTAATTTCTGCTATAATTAACCCGTCCGAGACGGGTCATTTTTTTGCCCCAAAAACCGCCCGATTTCCCTCTAATATTTTAGTACCAGACCGGGGCACACAGGCGACAGAAAGAGAAGCAGCCGTGGTGGAAAAACCGATTAATAATAACCAAAACCAGATTTTTTTCTCCTTCACTTGGATATTAGCCGGGGTTTTTCTTAGCCAAGAGAAGAGATATATGAAGATAAAAGCTCCCGCGGTCTCGACTAAAGTTACCAAGGCGAGAGAGATCGTCCAACCTTCGCCTTGATATCCTAAAAACCAATCCCATAAAGGGAAGAAAAATCCCCAAATCATCATCGAGGTTAACGCTTCGGGGAGTCCTTTGGTTATATTTTTTATACTCAAACCTCCCGTGCTGATTCTCTGCAATTGGAAAGAAATTAAGATGGTGCCGATAAAAATAATGCCGAGCCCCACCCACCGTATTGTGGAGATTGCTTCGTTAAACAAAAAGAAAGAAACAAGAACAGCTACGCCGCCGTTGGTTGCCACAATCGGTCCGATGACGCTCACCATTCCTTTTTGCAATCCTCGGTAGAAAAGAGTATAAGCCGTTAAATCTCCGATTCCGAATAATATCAGGAAAAAAATGATTTTTGGCCCAAGGTTGACGGACGTCCAATTGAAAGCCAGATAGATTAAAAGCAAGATAGCTCCAAAAATATGCGAGTACAAAAAAGTATTAATGGCGCTTGTCTTGCCAACTGTTTTCTTGGCGAAAAGGTCCGCTAAGCCCCAGCCGAGCATTCCGCCCAATCCTGCCAGTATCGCTAAATATAATTCCATTTTCTAATCCTACCTTTCATATATTTCATTGTCAAAGAAACGATTCTATAATATAATTCAATCTGCTAGGTATGTCAATTCTTACTAAGGTTTTTGGTGATGCCAACGAGAAGTATTTGAAGAAGCTGCAGCCGGTGGTTGAGAAAATAAACAACTTCGAAAAAACCTTCGAGGGTTTTTCTGAAGAGCAATTAAAAGAAAAGACCCAAGAGCTCAAGAAGCAAATTGAAGGAGATTCAGCCTCAATCAATGACGTATTGCCGGAGGCTTTTGCTTTGGTCAAGGAGGCAGCGAAAAGAAGTTTGTCGCAGCGGCATTTTGACGTCCAATTAATCGGCGGAATAGTTTTACACGAAGGCAAGATTGCTGAAATGAAAACCGGCGAGGGTAAAACGCTGGCCGCCACCCTGCCCGTTTATTTGAATGCTTTGACGGGGAAGGGTGTGCATGTGGTGACGGTCAACGACTATCTAGCGAAACGTGATACGGTTTGGATGGGACAGATATACCACGCCCTTGGGTTGTCTGTAGGTTGTATAGTGCATGATACTGCTTTTGTTTACGACCCCACCGCCAACAAGGACAAAGAAAGAGATGCGGTAGGCGGTTTCAAGGTGGTCGAGGATTATTTAAGGCCGGTTTCAAGAAAAGAGGCGTACGTGGCCGATATAACTTACGGCACCAACAACGAATTCGGGTTTGATTATTTGCGGGACAATATGGTTTATGATTTGGAGCAGCAAGTTCAAAGAGAGCACAATTTCGTCATCATTGACGAAGTTGACTCTATCTTAATTGATGAGGCGAGAACCCCTTTGATTATTTCGGCGCCCGACCAGGAATCTTCCCAATGGTATCAGGAATTCGCTAAAATCATTCCCAAACTTGATTCCAAAACCGACTACGAGATTGATGAAAAAATGAAGGCCGTCACTTTGACTGAAGGCGGCGTCAATAAGGTGGAGAAGATTTTAGGCATGGGCAATATTTATGAGGAAAAGGGAATAAAATATGTTCATCACCTAGAACAGGCGCTTAGAGCCGAAGTTTTGTTTAAAATAGATAAAGATTATGTGGTGAGTCCGTCAGCTGACGGAGGTCAGGTCATCATTGTTGACGAATTCACCGGTAGATTAATGCCGGGCCGGCGTTGGTCGGGAGGGCTTCATCAGGCAGTTGAAGCCAAAGAGGGAGTGAGGGTACAACCCGAATCATTGACCTTGGCCTCCATTACTTTCCAGAACTATTTTAGAATGTACCAAAGAATAGCCGGTATGACCGGAACCGCTGCCACCTCGGCCGAGGAATTTGATAAGGTCTATAAATTAGATGTCGTCATTATTCCTACTCATAAGCTCATGCAAAGGCAGGAGTTACCGGACAGGATTTACAAAACCCAGGAAGGGAAACTCAAGGCCTTAATCAGAGAAATAAAAGAAAGGCATGAAAACAGGCAACCGGTTTTGGTCGGCACGACCAGCATTGAAAAAAACGAATACTTGGGCAAATTATTGGAAAGAGAGGGAGTTCCTCATCAGATTTTAAATGCCAAACACCACGAGCAAGAAGGAGAGATTATTGCTCAGGCCGGAAAACTGGGGCAGGTAACCATCGCCACCAATATGGCGGGGCGAGGCGTGGATATAATACTCGGAGGAAATCCAGCCTCGCCCGACGAAGCGAACAGAGTTCGCGTAGTCGGGGGGCTTCATATAATAGGTACCGAGCGCCATGAGGCCAGAAGGATTGATAACCAGTTGCGGGGCAGATCGGGCAGGCAAGGCGATCCGGGTTCTTCTCAATTTTTTATTTCCCTCGAAGACGACATCATGCGGATTTTCGGCGGCGACAGGATCAAATCTTTAATGGGCCTTTTGAAGGTTCCGGACGACGAGCCCCTTGAAAATCGGATGATTTCCAATGCCATTGAGTCAGCCCAATCGAAAATCGAGGGTATGAACTTTGATTTAAGAAAACACATTTTGGAATACGATGACGTGATGAACAAGCATCGTGACGTGATTTACAAAAAGAGAAAAGAATTCCTTGTTATTGCAGATTGGAAAGTGCAGATTGCAGATTTGTTGAAAACGCCCGAAGAGAAAAAGGCTTTTGAAGAAAAGGTTAAGGAATTGGGAGATAATTTTAATCAAGTCGCTAAATTCATTGCCCTGAGGACTTTAGATATGTTTTGGATGAACCATTTGGAAGAGATGGAAATTTTGAGGGATTCAGTGAAGCTGCGGGCTTACGGGCAAAAAGACCCGCTCGTTGAATACAAATCAGAAGGGCACAGGATGTTCCAAAGACTATTGGGAGCCATTGAATCAACTATCGCTGCCACGGTTTTGAAAGCGAATATCACCAAGGGGCCTTCTCCCTTAACTCAGCCCGCCCAGCAAAACAAAAAAGAAATAAGCCGCAATGATCCTTGCCCGTGCGGAGCGAAACATCCCGATGGTCGTCCCATAAAGTACAAACATTGCCACGGTAAGTGAAATATATTATACTATAAATAGAGATATGTTAAGCGAATTTATAGAGAAAAAATTAAAAGCAGCCAAATATAAGCTTCTTAAAGATGGAAATTATTTCGGAGAAATTCCGGGATTAAGAGGTGTTTGGGCAAGCGCTAAAAATTTAGAAGATTGCCGGAAAAAACTTCAAGCAGTATTAGAAGATTGGCTATTGCTAAAAGTGCGGGATAAAGAAAGTATCCCCGGTTTTGTTCTGAAAATTGACCGGCGGGAATTGGTAAAGAAATAAAAGAATGCCAAAAAGCATTTCTTGGAAAAAGTTAGTTCAAAAATTCAGGAAATTAGAATTTGATGGCCCCTATTCAGGTGGCCGTCATTTGTTTATGGCGAGAGGAGAATTAAAAGTTCATATTCCAAATCCGCACGAAGGAGATATTTCAAGGCATTTGCTCTCAGAAATTTTGCGTCAGGCAGGAATATCTTCAACTGATTGGAATAAAATATAAGAACCGTCACGGTCGTTAGCGCTCCCGTTCCATTTCTTGATTTCCACGCCTACGGCGTGAAAATTAAAAAGTGTCGTGTAAAATAATATGGCAATAAAACCAAAGTGCGACAAATGTAAAAAGGAGTTAAAAGAGTTTGGTGCGATTCTGTTCAGTCCGCCAAAGAAAAATGTGGTGCAGAAATTTCATCTGTGCCAAAAATGCTATCGTGAAATTTCCCGCGGCTTCGGCAAGAAATAATAAAAATACCAATGGAACATTTGGCAATAATGAGAAAATCTTGGGGGTTGACGGATAAGATCCTGAGTGGTCAGAAAAAGATTGAGTCGCGTTGGTATTCGGCTAAACGCCAACCTTGGGACAACATTAAAGAAGGGGAGACGATTTACTTTAAAGATTCGGGCGGGCCGGTAAGGATAAAAGCAGGGGTTAAGAAGGTAATGCAATTTACCGATTTAACTCCGAAAAGGGTGAAAGAAATATTAGATGAGTATGGTGATGACGATGGCATAGAGAAAGAAAAGATTCCAGAATTTTTTGAGCGGTTTAAGAATAAAAAATACGGCATACTCATATTTCTTAAAAATCCCCGAGAAATTAAACCATTTGAGATTGATAAAACAGGATTCGGAGTAATGTCGGCCTGGATTTCGATCGATGATATTAATAAGATTAAAAAATAATTTCAGTTGACAAAATTTAGCGGGCGTGGTATGATG
>JAZDIT010000005.1:0-6971 GCA_043804755.1 Patescibacteria group bacterium
ATCCTGGTATTTGGTTTCTCTGTGTCCGCATGAATCATACCAATATGAATCTCCGTTATAACATCTCTTTTCGTAATGCGACGTGCAATCTGGCTCTGTTATACACCCTCCTGCCTGACAAATTTGTCCTGCTCCGCAGGACTGGGAATTAGACCAAGTTCTGCACTCATCATATTCAAAATAACCGCAGGTCTGAAAATGAGTGGAATCAGAACACTGGGTTTCCCCATAAGGGGCACATTCATCCGAACAATACGTCTCTTCCTCTACACACTCTCCTGACTGGCAGGTTTGTCCTGCGCCGCAGGATTGGGCATCAGACCAGGTTCTGCAACCATCATATTCAAAATAACCACAGGTCTGAAAATGGGTTGAATCAGCACACTGGGTTTCCCCGTAAGGGGCGCAGGTGTCGGAGCAATATGCCTGAGCCGAATTGAAATTCGGCAGGAATAAAACAAAACCGACCAAAACGAACGGTAAAATTCTTATAATTTTGTTCATGTTTTTTATTTTTTAATTCGATGTTTAATGCTAAACCTTGTTTATTACTTTTTTATTACAATTTAATGTTTGTATAATTACTTATTATATAATATATAAATATATTTGTCAATATCAGAAGATAATAAGTGAGGGGGGCGGGTCTGTCTTGACAGACTCGTATCCCCCTCCTGTTTGGGTCGCGTCGCTAAATCGTTACAGTCTTGATCTGGAGCGCAAGAGCGGCACCTACTTCCCGTTCCACTTTCGTGGAGGGGTTGTAGATCCATGTCCGCACTGGGTCTCCGACCTTTTCACAGGTCAGATATATGACCCAAGTCGTACCATCGGATAAAGTTGCCTTGCCGATGGCGATGTTCGCATCGGCAGCATTGGCTTTCCGGATGACATCATTGATTGATCCTTGGCCTATAAAACTTTCCATATAGGAATGTTTGTACAGGTCAAGTTTCTCTTTCTGAACATCGCGGAGAGCGTTGGGCACTAAACCGGCCGCTGGCTCCTTGGCGGAACCGCCAAGATAGAACATGACCTCGTTCCAGGTCATGACTTTAGTGGCGGCTGCAGGTGCCGGCGATATCGATGTCGGCGGTTGCGTGGTCGTTTTCGGTGGTTCAGTGACCGTTGGGCCTAGCTGTGTTACCGTAGTAGTGGTCCCAGGTTGTGTCACGGTGGTCCCGGGCGGGACCGATGTTACCGTAACAGTGCTTCCGGGCGCCGTGGTGGTTAGTGTCTGGGTAACCGTAGGCCCGGGCGTTGCGGCCGGTGCCGGTTCGCAGGAATTTGCCCACAGGCAAATCAGGAACACGATGAGCACGAACAACGGTATACCGATGACCAGCGACCAAAACAACCACCCCCACTTCTTCCAGAATGCATGCCATCTTGCCTTTTCCTCCGGGGTCATGGAAAAGATTTTCATTATAACCTCCTTACCTTTCTGAAATCGACCCTATTAAATTTTGGATACCCTCCCGTTTTTGTACAGCGACGCTAACCTATGGCTTAATCTTACAATGTTTTACAAATTTGTCAAGTATAAAATAATGAACAACTGGGGAACTAAAAAAACTTGGCAATCCATATTTCAAATTTTGATGGAGTTATATCTTGACTGCTTCCACGGCAATTCTCCTTGAATCGGTGCCGGGAGGCCAGCAGGAAACCAAAACGAGAACATTGGAACTGTTCGAATCGCTCTGAGGTATTGCATCCCCCTTGTTCAGAAATATCGTTCTCGTCACGGAATAATCAAATTCTTTTCCGTCATAATTTACGGTGATTTTGTCCCCTGCTTTCAATTCGCTGATTTTGCTGAAAACCCAGTCATATTTTATTTTAGGCCAGTTGGCCGGAGCGGAATGCCCCAGGATCACGGTCTGCCCTTTTTGGCCGGGCAAAACCGAAGTCGGATAAAGAACAACGCCGGTATCCAGCGCACCATAGATGGTGACATCGTTCAATTTTTTGTCCACGATAAAGGGAGCTGTGATCCCGATTGCCGGAATTTCTATGCTGTCCCCTTTCTCAATTGCATCAGCAGTTGTTGACGCAGTTTCTTCCCCGCTTACTTTTTGTGAAAGATCAGAAGCGTATCTTGAAACCGCCCTGTAATTGAAAATCCAGGAGATCTCACTCCAGTTTATAACGAGAAAAGATAAAAAGAATATTAAAACAAAATACTTTATAAGTTTCTTAAATTCATTCATAAATTTGCGTTATAGCGAGACAGTATTTCAAAACAAGACAGTCGACGAGGGGAACGTGCTCTCTGAAGAAATACTGCCGAGCGGGTTCAATCACTAATGAATTATTAAAACAAAATACTTCAAAAGTTTTTTCACTTCGTTTGGCATTTTTGAGATTAATTGATGCTAAAATTGTGAGGAATGCTTTGTATTATCACCCCTTTGTCGATGAAAAGCAGGATTACCAAAATGGCGCAAAAAACCAGAGTTTTCAGAAAAATATCCGCGTATTGGATTTCATACGCATTATAGACAAAAATATCAAACAAAACGGTGGTTGCCAGTAAAATGATTATGAAAAGCAGAGATCCGTAAAGAATTTTCTGAAGCAATTCGTAATAATCGGAAGACATGAACGAAAGAACACTGAGGGCAAAGCTTTTTTCTTTTCCAGTTTCAGTAACGCGGAAAGCGGATAAAACTTCCTTTGGAGTTTCCGTTTGTGTAATAACTGTCGATTCTGTCTCTGTTGCGGTCTCCGTTTGCGCCACCTGGGTTGGCTTGCCCTGAGTCGCATCGAAGGACGATGCGGTTTCGGTTTCAACGGCGACTCCGGCAGTTTCTTGCGGCAGAGTTTCTTCTTCGACAGGCTGAACTTGAGGTATCTCGGTTGTCTGTACTGAAACACTTCTATATCTCGGAGAGCCGAAAAGCTGGACAACCACGGTGGTTTCCCTGCCCTGGTATTCCCCTGTCATCACGGCCAATCCTATTTCATTGTAATTCTGGTTCAGAAGATTTTCCCTGTGAGAAGGAGAATCCAGCCATGCCTGATTCACTTCTCCGGAATCTATAAATCCAATGGCAAGATTTTCTCCCGCAAACCTGTAGTTATACCCTATTGTGTCAAACCAATGCCAGGGGCTTATTCCTGCCGGGCTGGTATGGGCAAAATAATCGTTCTCAATCATATCCTGCGCCTTCATCTGCGCGGCCTGATTTAAAGCCAAACTCTCCTGCAGGGGCTGAAATCCCAAAGATTGTCGCGATTCGTTTGACAGTTCCAAAAGCGCGGTTTTCGTCACATCCGCAAAAAATCCGCTTCCCGGAAAATAAGCAAAAAATGGAATAACCGCAATTTTCAGAAACAGAAGCAAAACGGCATAAAAATACAAAAACTTCGTCTCCAAAAATTTGGGCTTGTATTTGTTTTCTTCTGACGGCAAAAACCAGTATTTTATGTTGTAGATCGATTTATCCAGCATATGCCTGATTATAACATATTTTTAACTATTAGTCAAATCTCTCACATCATACTGAATCAGATGGTCTTTTGATGATGGACTGGAATTTTGATAAGATTAATTAACACTTATATTATATCATGAAGTTGATATACAAGAATGGTTTTTGAATTCCATTTTAATCCCAAAGAAAAAGAAGATTTAGTTTTCGATACCTTCTGTTCCGAACCAGAAAACATCTACGAAAAAAGGATGGGCGGTCTTTTTATGGTTGGAGAACTGAAAAACGCCCTGCCCCACAATTACCGTCTTTTGGATAAAACCGCGGCAACCATCAGGAAGGAATTTTATTCCAAATTCCAGCGGACTCATGAGAAAGCGCTTAAAGAATCTCTCCAAAGGAGCAACGAAATGCTATCTGGTGAAGTGTCCCGAGAAAATACCGACTGGCTGGGCAACTTCAATTTTGCGATAATCACACTGAAAAACTTCGAGCTGAACTTTACGAAAGTCGGCGATATGAAAATATTTCTTTTGAGGGGGCCTCATGTCATAGATATCGGAGCAAAACTCAATGATCAGGAAATTGAACCTTATCCGCTGAAAATTTTCAACAAAATCGTCTCGGGAAAGCTAGGCAACGGGGATATGATTCTGCTTATAACCCGGAATATTTTTCCCGCCCTAAAGGGAATAATAAGCGACATTGCGAAAATCTCCCCGTTTGACGAGAAGAAATTAAAAGATCTGCTGAAAACAAAGGAAAAAGAACTTGCGGAACTTTCGGGTGCGTTTGTTCTCATTTGTGCTCAAAGGGTGACGGCAGGCAGAAAACCGAAAATAATTTTCCAAAGGGAAATAGAAAAATTTTCCATAAAAAAAGAGGTTCTGCTGCCCACTTTTAAATTTCTCAAAAAATCCGCTATATCGGCAAAAAAAATTCCTTCGCTCATCGCAGAAGCAAAATCCAGATTTAAATTTTCGTTCCGGTTGCCCAAACTGAAAAAAACTCCTCCACCGGATGATGCAGAATTGGCTATATCCGATGCACCGAAAGAAATTGCAGTTCCCGTTACAAAAACGGGGCCGATTAAAATAAAAGTAAAAGTCGTTACAAAAGAAACCGAGGAACAGGAAATTCCCAAAGCAAAACCTTTTATCAGAATGCCGAAGCTGAAAATTCCCGCGCTTAAAATTCCCGAGTTGAGAATGCCATCGGTAAAATTTCCCAAATTAAAAATTCCGAAATTGGAATTTAACGAAAAAACAAAACACAGACTCGTACCGGCTTTCCTGCTTTTGATTTTTCTGGCTGCCGGTTTTTTCATTTTCAAAGGCGAAGGACAAAAGAAAGCGGAGGAATATCTGGTTATTCTGGATGCGATAAACGGAAAAGTGGTGCAGGCTGAAAGCTTTATGATTTTGCGGGAAAACAGCCCCCAGGCCGCAGAAAACGCGTATTTGCTGCTTTCGGAAGCATGGGAAGAAATTATTCCCCTGGCCAACACCCAAGGAGCGGTCGGAGAAAAAGTCCGGTCGCTCAAAACGGTTATTGAAAATAATCTGAAGGATTTGAGCAATTCGGTTAAAATCGACAATCCCGAAACTGTTTTCGAGTTCAGGGCCGAAGATTTCATCCCGCAGAAAATCGTATCCGACGGAAAAAATCTTTATCTTTTCAGCCCCTATGCGCAGGATCTGTTCATAATAGACGAATCGGGCAACGAAAGATCGTTTCAAGCCGATCAAAAATTCTTTTCGGCTTACGCCGTGTCGGAAAACGAATTATTCCTTTTTGAAAAACCCGATAAAATCGTTTATTTCGGTAACGGGCAGTTTTCGGAAAATTTTACTCTCAAATCCCCTTATCCCGGCTTTAACTCCAGCGATTTGGCTTATTTTCAGGGGAATCTTTATTTTTTGGATAGCACTAACGGGGAAATCGTCAGATATCCCTCTCCGCTTGAAGAAATAGGAAAAGACAATCCCCAGCTTTGGCTTTACCGAAGCGCGGAAAAACCGGTAAATGGAAAATCAATCGCGGTTGACGGCTCCGTCTGGGTTTTGAACGCCGATGACCGAATTTTGAGATACCGTGCTGGAAATCTTCAGGAAATGATAAATCCCGCCGTTTTCCCGGAGGCGCGCGGGTTTTCAAAAATATACATAAATCCGGCGCTCCCCTACATCTTCATTCTGGAATCCGTACAAAACCGCATAATAGTTCTGGATAAACAAGGCGGAATAGTAAAGCAAATCGAAAGCCCGGAATTCGACAATCTTGTTGATATTGCCGTTTCCGGGGACACGATCTGGATTTTAAACGGACTGAAAATTTATAAAATAAATTATTAAGCAAACAAAAAACCGCCTTGGGCGGTTTTTTGTTTTACAACGCAATAACGTTTTGTTTCTTTTTTATGAAAAAGGAAATTGCAAACAAAATAATGTTTACAATGAGCAGAATCCAGCAAGTCGGGCAGCAGAAAAATCCGCAACCAAGACAGCATACTCTGCAGTAAATGATTATCAATGCGATTATTATCGCGGGGAGAATAAGCTTTTTATCGTTTTCCTGCGCGATGTCTTTCATTTTCAGGAACAAGTGTAATAAAGTAAGTAGAATTATGAATATAAAGAATATCCAGTAGAGATATTTTTGATTCAGAAATATTCCAACCGATGCCAAACTCGTCTCAAGTTCTTCAGTTTTAAATACGCCGACTTCTCCTTCCCCTTCGGTTGTGGTCTCGGCTCCCGCCACGAATTCATTCCTGAAACCGCCTCCGCCCGTCTCGGTGCTTTCTCCCAAAACCGCCGCAGTGGTGAAAGTAAGCTCTCTGGATACCGCAAATTCATACAAGTTTCTTGAAGTGCTTCTAAGATAATAAGTTGTGTTGGGCGAAAGTCCTGTGAGTGTCATTGTGTGGGATTCCACTTCCCCCAGATCTTCCGTGTTGGAATTGGCGTATCCGTAGTTGGGCGCATTATCCAAATCGATGATGTGGCTTTGCCCCTCGTCGGAATAAACCACCCTGCTTGTCGCGAGCTTGTTTGTCATCCATGTGATGACCGCGCTGTTTGTTGTTATGCTGACGCTTTCTATCTGTTCATTGAAAATTCTCAAAACACCTGTGGATGTTCCTTCTCCGATATCGGTATATGTCGTCCCACCGCCTTCGTCCCCTCCATCTTCACCCGAAATGTTGATTTCTATATTAAAACCGGTTGATTTCCCCTGCCATTCATCTCCTTTCTCTCCGGGGAAAGAAACCGAAACGTCATACTGCGCTGTCGCGCCGTCCGGCAAATTGCCCAAGCTCACCGCTCCGTTCTGATAAAATTCGGCAAGAGTTTTAACGCCGTATAAATTATTGCTTTCTTTTTTGATTTCAATATCCAGAGCACGCGCCAAATCTTCCGGAGGAATCGGACTTGTAAACCCTACTGCCTTGATTGTGACTCCCGCCACATCTCCGCTGTTGTTGGTCACTTTTATCCAGCGCGAAATGCCGTCGCCCGGCATCAGATTCAC
>JAZDIT010000006.1:0-2365 GCA_043804755.1 Patescibacteria group bacterium
CCCTCAAAATCCTTATCGCCGTATAAAATCAAATCTACCACGTCTTGCGGCAATTCTTTCACCGGAACATCCAGAGGAAAATGATGTTTTTCGGCCAGTTCCGACAGTTTCCACCAGAAAAATCCCTGCCTTCCGACTTTATGGGAAGCTCTCGCCCAGGGGATTACCGCGCCCTCATCTAAAGTCAGATTGGGATTCGGAATGACCAATTTCGGGTCCACTTCCAATTTTTCTCCAAGCCCCTGGCAGGAAGCGCAGGCGCCAAACGGGGAATTGAAGGAGAAAAGCCGCGGTTCTATTTCCGGCATGGATATTTCGCATTCTTCACACGCGAAATGCTCGCTGAATATAAGATCCTCGAATTTATTTTTTGAATTTACGTTTTGCGATTTACGGTTCACAATTACAATTCCTTTCCCAAGTTTCAAGGCGGTTTCAAGAGAATCAACCAGCCGGGATTTATCCAGATCGTTATCGATTATCAACCTGTCTACCACCACTTCTATGTTGTGCTTTTTATTTCTGTCCAGCAATTTTTCCATTATCTCTTCGACACGATAAATTATTCCGTCGATTCTCACTCTCACAAAACCGGCGCGCTGAATTTCTTCAAGAACCCCGTGATGTTCTCCTTTCTTTCCGCGCACGACGGGACCCAAAATGGCGATTTCGGAATTTTTACCGCTGTTTAAAACCTGGTCCGTAATCTGGTCTATCGTTTGTCTTGAGACTTCTTTTCCGCATTTCGGACAATGGGGTTTTCCTATTCTTGCAAACAAAAGGCGGAGATAATCATAAATCTCCGTCATTGTTCCCACGGTTGATCTTGGGTTATGGACTGCTTTTCTTTGGTCGATGGAAATTGCGGGCGAAATGCCTTCTATCCTGTCAACGTCGGGTTTATCCATTATTCCCAAAAACTGGCGAGCGTAAGCCGAAAGGGATTCCACGTACCTCCTTTGCCCTTCTGCATATAAGGTATCGAATGCCAAGGATGATTTCCCTGAGCCTGAAAGGCCGGTGATGACAACCAGTTTATTTTTGGGAATATCAACATCGATATTTTTGAGATTGTGGACCCGCGCCCCGCGGATTTTGATTAAGTTTGCGTCCATCTTAGTGGGGTAATTATACACGAGTTGTCAAGACATTTCAAGATGTTCGGCAAGGCTTCCTTTTCCCTGATTTTATGCAAGAATTATTGTAGAAATGAAAAAAATCAGAGTAAAAAAAATAAAACTGATCTTCGTCATCGCGCTACTCGTTTCTGTTGTAGGGATTTATTCTTTGATTAAACCGAAGACAACCGATGTCGATTTTTTGTTTCAGAATCCGACGACGACCGCTACGGTAATTCTCGTTGGGGATATAATGCTCGACCGAGGAGTGGAAGCGGAAATGGAAAATAATGGCGATTGGAAATGGCCATTTTTGGAAATCACCGATGAATTAAAGAAAGCCGATATTGTATTCGGAAATCTTGAAGGACCGATCTCCGACATGGGAACGAAAGTCGGCAGTATTTATTCTTTTCGCGCTGATCCTAAAACCATAGAAGGTTTAACTTTTGCCGGTTTCGACATATTATCTGTTGCAAATAACCATGCTTTGGATTACGGAAGAGATGCCCTGGAAGATACTTTTTTAAGATTGAGACAAGCCAATATCGATTATGTTGGCGGAGGAAACACCCTTGCAGAAGCCGATTCCCCGATTAGCAAAGAAGTTGACGGAACGAAAATAGCTTTTCTGGCTTATACAAATTTATGCTCGGAATCCTGGAATGCGACGGAAAAAAATTCCGGCATCAATTGTATCGCGGAAGACGATTTAGAAACGGTAAAGCAAAAAATCCGGGATACAAAAAATAATGCCGATGTTCTGATAGTTTCTCTGCATTCGGGGGGTGAATATACCCAAACCTTAACCGCTCTTCAGACCGATTTTGCCAGATCCGCCATCGATGCGGGCGCGGATATGGTTGTTGAAGGACATTCCCACGTAGTTCAAAAAAACGAAGCATATAAGGATAAATATATTTTTTACAGTTTGGGAAATTTCGTTTTTGACCAAAATTTTTCGGAAGAAACAATGCAAGGACAGATGCTGAAAATTCTGATAGAAAACAAAAAAATCAAAGAAATAATTCCGATAAAGATTGACATCAACACGGATTTCCAGCCCGAGATAGCTCCGGCCAAAAAACCGTTTAAACTGACTCAACCCTCACTTCCCCAGATTTATCTTTCGGCAAGCAAGCTGGCGCAGGGAGATACCCTCGTAATCCGGGTTGATAACGGCACGAATACCGGAAAAATCAGCGCGACTTTCGGGACAACCAAAATAGATTTTTTCAAATCCGGAA
>JAZDIT010000007.1:0-2774 GCA_043804755.1 Patescibacteria group bacterium
TTTATTAAGTTACGGACCGGAAGTTTTTTGCGAATCTGGCGCTTTGTGCGGCGTAAACTATATGATTACTGAAACTTCAATTAATGTCGGCGGGTTGGATGTGCAAACTTCGACGAGTTGGAGATTAAGGGAATCAATCGGCGAAATTGCAACTGGCGAATCTGCAAGTACTTCTTACAAATTGAGGTCTGGTTATCAGCCGATGCTGGAAAGTTATATTTCTTTGTCCGTTTCAACAGATACGGTGAATATGCTTCCCAACATCGGGGGATTAACCGGAGGAACGGCAACTGGCACTTTTTCATCAACGGTTATTACCGACAACACTGCAGGATATTCCTTGTATGTGAATGCCAGCACTTCGCCGGCACTCAAATCAGGAGCGAACAGTTTTGCCGATTATACACCGGGGACAGCCGGAATTCCGGATTTTACCTGGACGATACCGGCCGCCACTTCGGAATTTGGATTTAGCGTCGAGGGATCTGATATCACCCAGAAATTCAAAGACGACGGTTCGAGCGTCTGCGCAACCAGCACAAATGATACAACTGACAAATGTTGGTATAATTTTTCAACATCAAACGAATCGGTCGGCTTGCGATATCAAGCAAATAATCCGGCCGGTACGCAAACGACGGTAAAATTGCAAGCGCAGTCAGGTTCGAGTAATTTTCAAAACGCAGGAACATATCAGGCAGTGATTACCACAACGGCAGTGGCAAATTGATTATGAAATATGGATTAAGAATAAAGAATAAAAGCTTTGAGATAGGTGCAATCATACTGACAGTAATTGTTCTTTTTGTCCCAGTTTTTCAGATTTATGGTGAGAACAGCGAAACGGGCGTCAATTTGGATATTCTTTTGGAATGCAACAATGACGGGGTTTGTGGTATCGGGGAAAATACTTCGAACTGTCCATTGGATTGTCCTCCTTCGCCGCCGCCAAGCACGCCAGACACCACACCGCCGATAATTTACAACCTTTCGATTTTGAGAATCACTTTGAATTCTGCAGAAGTTTCATGGGAAACGAATGAACTTGCTCTTTGCCAATTTTTTTGGGGACAGACGGAAGAATATAAACAAGAAATAATTTTGGAAGATAATTTTTTGCTGGATCATTCTGTTCTGTTAAAAAATCTATCCGCCGGAACGACTTATCATTTCAAAATATCGTGCAAGGACGGATACCAGAACACAGCTGAAACCGCTGATCAAAAATTTACGACGCTTTTTCCGCCCGACATAACTCCGCCGGTCAACGTTTCAAATTTTACGGCAATTCCCGGAGACAGCCAGATTGAATTGCAATGGAAAAATCCGGTCCTTCAACCTGGTTCAGGACAGGCAGACGATTTCAACGGAGTGAAAATAATGAGGAGCACTTCTTTCTACCCAGAAGATCCTTGGACAGGAATGCCGGTTTACAACGGGAAAGGAGAATCATTTACGGATACCGGACTGGAAAACGGAGTCAGATATTATTATACCGCTTTCGCTTATGATAAAGCCGGGAATTATTCTTCGGGAGCCATAGTCTCTGCGGTTCCGGCAAAACCTGGAATCGTTATCCCTCCTCCTGAAATACCGACTTCCACGATTCCTGTCCCGCCGGAAATAGATAAACTGACCATCGACGATTTCGATTTTGTTCAGGAGGGCAAAAAAATAGTGCCGGATGGGGGGCGGGTGAAGCTTGAGCCGCAAAAACCGCTGGAAATATCGCTCGGCTATGAAAAGGTTCCCGAAGTTTTAAAAACCATAATGATTACGTTGGAGGATCCCTACGGGAAAACTTTTTCCTTTCTTTTGAGAATTAACAAGGAAAAAACAAGATATGAGGCAGTGATTTTGGCGCCGGAACCCGGAGTCTACCCTTTGACAATAACCATATTGGATTACAAGAATAAAACGCTGAAACGGATAACAGGTTTTTTGGTGATAGCCGGCGGAGCAGAAAAAATCCTGCCCGGGCAAAAGAAATGCAAAATCTGGCCATGGATTTTACTGCTTCTGCTGATTTTGACAGCAATATATCTTTATAAGCGAAGGAAAAAGAAAAAAAATAATCCAAACCAAAATTTAAAATATAATAGGTTGTGATCATTAATCCGAAGCGCACAATCATATATATATGTATAATAGCCGGAATAACACTTGGCGCTTTTGGGTTTGTTAAGGGAGCTTTCAATGAACAGATAAACTTCCAGGGGAAATTATCTGACAATAATAATTTAGCTGTACCCGATGATGATTATAATTTTCAATTCGATCTTTATGCCACGGACGCCGGCGGCGCATCTTTATGGACGGAACTTTGTACGACAACCGCTCAAATTACCGTAACCAACGGACTGTTTTCTCATCTTCTGGGTTCGGTAACCGCTTTGCCGGATAATATTTTTAACCAGATACTTTGGCTGGAAGTAAAAGTCGGCGGAACTTCCACTATTCCATCATGGGAAACATTGGCTCCCCGCAAAAAGCTCGGAGCGGTCCCCGCGGCTTTTGAATCAAAAAGATTGGGAGGATACGCAACTTCTTCTTTTGGAATTTTAAGTTTGCCCGCAAGTATTACAGGATTGTGGAGTTTCAATAATATCATTTCAATAGCAGCTTCTTCCACTAGTGCAGTTTTAACTGTCAATCAAAACGGTTCGGGAAATCTTGTTGATTTTCAGGTAGCTACTTCAACAAAATTTATTATCACTAATGCCGGATACGTCGGCATCGGGACGACGACACCCACAGAAATGTTTACCATTAGG
>JAZDIT010000008.1:0-3320 GCA_043804755.1 Patescibacteria group bacterium
GATTATCAGCAGGGCTTATAAGGCCCTGTTTTCGCATATAGAGGAGTGTGCATTTCCTGTGCACAAATCCTGATTTTAAGCTTATTTTGAGAAGTGGGGAAATATGGTTGACCGAGTGCCTTGAAATGAGGTAAAGTGAAATCAAATGGGGAATTGTGGATAACTGTGGGAAAACTGCCCATTTTTGTGGATAACTCCATCAGAATAAGATAAATCGGAGAGGGGTCGGGAGAACAGGCAGTTCTCCCGTATAGGAAAATATAGTATATATATTCTTCCTTACAGTCAAAATATTAAAAACTGAGGGTTGTTAAGGAGCGGTGTTAGTCGAGCGAAGCGAGACGTGCCGCGACCCAACTTAGTGTAACCACTATGTTTATAGGCGAATATCAATACACAATAGACGAGAAAAAAAGACTGGCGATTCCTCCGAAGCTGAGATCGGTTTTGGGAAAGAAAGCGGTGATAACGAAAGGACTGGATCAGTGCCTTTTCCTGTATCCGCTGAAAGGATGGGATGTAGTCGCAAAAAAAATAGCTAATCTTCCTTTGGCCCAAGCCGATGCCAGGGGATTCGCGAGAATCATGCTGACGGGAGCCATGGAAGTGAATATAGACAACCTGGGAAGAATCCTGGTGCCGGACTATTTAAAAGCGTACGCATCCCTTCATAAAAAAGTTGTCGTTGCCGGAGTTTATAACCGTATAGAAATCTGGGATGAAATAAAGTGGAGAGAATACACGCAGAAAACCGAGAAGGCAGTGGGGGACATAGCGGAAAGATTGAAAGAGCTTGGCGTATGACACACATACCGGTTTTGCAAAAAGAAGTCATCGAATATCTTGATCCCAAGCCGAATGAAAACTTTATCGACTGTACGGTGGGCGGAGGAGGGCACGCGTCGGCAATTCTTGAAAGGACAGGGCCAAAAGGAAAATTATTGGGAATCGACTGGGACGCAGGACAAATCAAAAATTTGAAACCCAAGTTTAAAAATTTCGGGAAAAGAACGGTTCTGATAAACGACAATTACGCAAACCTTAAAAAAATAGTAAGCGGCCAAAAGTTTGGAAAAGCTTCGGGGATCCTTCTTGACCTTGGCTTCTCGAGCTGGCACATGGAAGAAAGCGAAAGGGGATTCAGCTTTTCCAAACGGGAGCCGCTCGATATGAGATACGATTTGCAGAATCCCCTGACTGCCGAAAAAATAATCAATTACTGGTCAGAAGCCGATCTGGAAAAAATTTTCAGGGAATACGGCGAAGAGCAATTTTCAAAACAGATAGCAAAATCGGTAATCGATGCGAGAAGGGTGATTACGATAGAAAATACTTTGCAACTGGTGGAAATAATAAAGAAAGCAGTTCCGGCGGGATATCAGCATGGAAAAATACATTTTGCAACCAAAACATTCCAGGCGCTCCGCATCGCAGTCAACGGAGAATTGGATAATCTGGAAAAAGTCCTGCCACAGATATTGGAAATTCTGAAAACAAAAGGCAGGATCGTAATAATTTCTTTCCATTCATTGGAAGACAGGATAGTCAAAAATTTTTACAATAACCAAGCTAAGGAGGGGTTACTTGAAATCTTAACCAAAAAACCTGTCCAGCCGGGCAACGAAGAAATTACAATTAATCCTAGGGCGCGCTCAGCAAAACTGAGAGCAGCACAAAAAAATGAGATCAGCCGCATTAGCTACTAACATCTTATCCGTAATCGATTTTGACTGGAGACTGAATAAAAAGCTTGTTTTGGCCGTATTTTCGGCGGCGATTATGCTTCTTTTGATGTTCTATATCTTCCAGATAAACAGTTTGACTGCAAAAAGCTATTCACTGCAGAGCTATCAGAAAGAAATCAACAATCTTGGGCAGGAAAACGAAAAATTGGAGATGGAACTGGCACACGCGGGTTCCCTGGTCAACATCGAAAGCATGACAGGAGGGCTGGAATTCGAAAAAATCACCAAAATCAATTATGTTCAGATAATGGAAAATTCAATGGCTGCGGCAAAATAATAGGCATTATGAAATTTTGGCGCTCAAGTCTCATATTTTTATTTATCGTTGCAATTTCAGCGACTGTCACAGGTCGCTTGATTTATGTTCAGATAATGAATTTTGAGTTCTGGCGGGCTTTTGCACAGGGCCAGCAGAATATTTTTGAAAATTATTTCGGAGAGCGCGGGGAAATTTTTTTCAGCGGAGATTCCCTTCCCGTTGCTACGAACAGGGATTCATATTTTGTCTATCTTTCGGTGCCGGAAGTGGAAGAAACCGAGGAAACCCTGAAATTCCTGAGCGAAACCCTGTCTTTGGACGAGGAATTCATTTTGGGGAAATTGGATAACAAAGAAAATCTTTTTGCGGTTTTGAAATACGAACTGACGGATCCGGAAATCGAAAATATTGAAAAGCAGGATTTGCCGGGCGTTCATATCGAAAAAAAGCGGGAAAGATATTATCCGCAGGGGGAAATGGCTTCGCATGTTTTCGGGTTTGTCGGCGCCGACGGTGACGGACAGTACGGCCTGGAGGACTATTATGATGATGTCTTAAAGGGGGAGGAGGAATTTATTATGGGAGAGCGCGGGCCTAACGGAACATTCCTGTTTTTTCCCGACGAAGAAAGCGGAATAAAAGGAGCCGATTTGTATCTAACCATCGATTACAACATGCAATTTATGGCGGAAAAGTTGCTGGAATCGGCAAAAAATACTCTTGGTATAGAAAGCGGCCAGATTATAGTGATGGAACCGGATACGGGAAAAATATTGGCCCTCGCCGATTATCCGAATTTCGACCCGAACAATTATTCGGAATATGTCGCACAGGGGGGGATGGAAATTTTCCAGAATTCCGTAACCCAGAAAATTTTTGAACCGGGTTCCGCCTTTAAGCCGATAACTATGGCGATAGGGCTGGAAAATAAAACCGTGACGCCCCAAACGACATACATTGATGAAGGGATTCGGAAATTCGGCGGTTACACTATTTACAATTATGATGGAAGGAAATACGGGGAAACGACCATGACGCAGGTTCTGGAAAAATCCATAAATACGGGGGCGGTTTTTGTGGAAGAATCTCTTTCACACGATGTCTTTTTGGATTACCTCGAAAAATTCGGTTTTTTTGAAAAAAGCGGAATAGATTTGGCCGAAACTTATTCCGAGAACAACGAGCTCAGAAACGGGCGCGAAGTGAATTTCGCAACCGCGTCTTTCGGACAGGGCATTGAAATGAATCCGATACAATTGGTGCGCGCTTTCTGTGCGCTGGCAAACGGCGGAAAGCTTGTCCGGCCTTATCTTGTT
>JAZDIT010000009.1:0-5411 GCA_043804755.1 Patescibacteria group bacterium
ATATGAAACTTTCGCTTTCCATATTGCCCGAAAAATTGGGAGTCTGCCATTTCGGAAAAAACAGTCCGATTCCCGATTGGGTGACGCATGGCAATGAATTTTATTCCGTAACAAAAACGAGAGACGAGCTTTCCGTCGTCTGCCCGCAGGAAAAAATTCCGGCAGATGTCAGGGCGGAAAAGGATTGGAGAGTTTTTAAAGTAGAAGGCCCTTTGGGATTTGTTTTAACGGGCATCGTGTCATCTTTGGCAGCACCCCTTGCCGAAGCCGAAATCAGTATTCTTTATATTTCTACTTACGAAACCGATTATCTTTTGGTGGAGGAAAAGAATTTGGAAAAGGCAACAGAAATCCTTAAAAAATTCTGCGATATCAAATAAATGGAAGAAAATCAAAACAAACTAAGGCCGGGAGTGGGGTTCGGGATAATGATGATGAAAGGCGGGAAAATTATTCTGGGAAGACGGCATGACGACCCGGAAAAGGCTTCCAGTTTGTTGCACGGTGAAGGAACATGGACAATGCCGGGCGGAAAACTTCATTTTCAAGAAGGATTGAAGGATGCGGCCATGCGCGAAGTTTCGGAAGAGACCGGAATCAAGATAAACAGTCTGGAGTTGATAAGCGTTTCCAATGATATAGTTTACGACAACCATTTTATTACCTTCGGTTTTCTATCAACCGATTTCGAAGGTGAACCCAGAGTGATGGAACCGGATGAAATTACCAAATGGGAATGGTTTGATTTGAACAATTTGCCATCTCCACTTTTTCCGCCTAGCGGGAAAATAATCAAGAACTATTTGGATAAAAAGATTTATCAAGATCGTTGATATGGAAAATCAAAATATCGAGCTTCATAGAATTACTTCCACCGCCATTATTCAAAAAGACGGTAAATATCTGATAATAAGGAGAAGTTTAAGCAAAAAGGCGTTCCCCGGCAGATGGACCGTTCCCGGAGGAGGTTTGGAGGTTACGGATTATGTAAATACCCCAAAACAATCTCCCGATGCATGGTATTTTCCCGTTATAGAATCTTTAAAAAGGGAAGTGCTTGAAGAAACAGGGCTGGAAGTAGGGAAACTGAACTATTTGGTGGATGTCGCTTTCATACGTCCCGATGGTATTCCCGTAATTACCCTCAGTTATTATTGCGACTGGAAATCGGGTGAAGTGAAACTCAATGATGAAAATATAGATTATAAATGGGTGACATTAGATGGGGCGAAAAATTATGATTTAATAGGCGGTATCTGGGAGGAGATAGAAATGGTTGATAAGATTTTAAGAGGAGAAAACCCCGAAAAGGTAGAATTTAAGAAGAATAAAAATTAAAACTGAAATTTTATGGACTTTACAACTCTAACAGGGTTATCGACTCCGATCCTAATATTATTATTGACTTGGATATTGCCATGGAAAGGAGTGGCCTTATGGAAGGCTGCGCGAAACGGCCATAAATCATGGTTTGTAGCTTTGTTGGTGGTGAATACCCTTGCCTTGCTTGAAATTATTTACATATTCTATTTTTCAAAGCCAAAAGAGCAAAATACGTTAGAAAAATAATCAAAATTTGCTAAAATCATTTCAGTTAAAGATCCTATGATCCCTCTTGTTTCCGTTTCTAATCTGGCCACTTTGCCCTTCCTCATTTTTATTTGTATACGCTTTTTTATTTCTTTTCAGAAAAGGGAAGAAAAAAATATCGCTTATTTTTTCATAGTATTTCTTTTAGTCACAGCGATGGAAATATTGCTGGCAAGTCCGGGTTTAATTTTTGAAGACCCCGCGGATATAAGCACGGTATTCGCCTTTTATCCTTTTCTTGTTTTCTTATCACTCGGTTTCTTGGCGGCAATCCCCTTCAGTATCATGCGAATGAAGAAAACGGAAATTTTTTTTATTGTATTGATGTTTGTGACTTCGATTTCGACAACGATAATAAATCTGAACAACGTTTTGCCTTCTCCCACCATAAACCAGCCGCCGTTCATTTATTGGGAGGACACGAGGGGGCCAGAAATGAATATTTTTATAGGAATAGCTTCGGGACTGATTTTCCTTTTCGTTATTTTATTTTTCTTTATACAAGGGTTTAAAAACCAGGACAAATATGTGAGAACCCGCTCTTTTCTTATTGGAGCGGGGCTTATAATTTTTTTGGTAACGGCGGCAATAAACTTTACATTGGGCGCAATATTAAAACAAAATATTACAAGCATAGTATCCGCATTTTTGGTTGTCGTAAGCAGTTTTATTCTTTTTTTGGGAATTCGTTATAAAAAAACAACGCAGGAAGTTTCTTATCCGGAGAGTAAAGAGAGAAACCATCCAAAAATTCAATGGTAAATTCGCCAATCGAAGAAATCAAAAACAGGTTAGACATAATTGAGGTTATCGGCAGCTACATCAAACTGCAAAAGACGGGCGCTAACTTTAGGGCTGTTTGCCCTTTCCATTCGGAGAAAAAGCCGTCTTTTTTTGTTTCACCTGCACGGCAAATCTGGCATTGTTTCGGATGCGCAAAGGGGGGAGATATTTTTAAATTCATAATGGAAATTGAGGGAGTCGAATTCGGAGACGCTTTGAGAACTCTTGCGCAAAAAGCCGGTATCGAACTGAAACCGATGCGGCGGGAAAATATTGAAATGCGCAGTGAACGGCAGAGACTGTATGAAATCAATGAGTTGGCGACAAGATTTTTTGAAAAACAATTGGAAGGCAGTGTGGTTGGTAAGGAGGCGAAAGAATATCTTATAGGGCGCAAAATTTCGGAAGATTCGATAAAAGAATGGAGACTGGGGTATTCTCCAGATGCCTGGCAGGGACTTTTGGATTTTCTCGTATCAAAAGGATACAAAAACGACGAAGTCGAAAAGACGGGTCTCGCGATAAGAAACGAGAAAGGTTCATTTTACGACAGGTTTCGCGGGAGGATAATGTTTCCGGTTTTCGATTTGAATTCCCAGGTTGTAGGTTTTGGCGGAAGGGTTTTCAGAGAAAAGGATAAACAGGAAATCGCGAAATATGTGAATACGTCAAACACCGTCCTGTATGATAAAAGCAGGGTGTTATACGGTTCGGATAAAGCAAAACTGGAAGTGAGGAAACAGGACAGTTGTGTTTTGGTGGAGGGATATGTAGATGCGATTATGTGTCATCAGGAAGGTTTCAAAAATACCGTTGCGGTTTCCGGAACGGCTCTAACTCCGTATCAACTGAAAGTCCTGAAGAGATACACGGAAAATCTTTTTCTGGCGTTTGATATGGATGTGGCGGGAGATACGGCGACGAAAAGAGGGATAGACCTTGCTCAACTGCAGGGTTTCAACATAAAAATAATAACAATGAAGGAAGATTCCGATCCGGCGGATATTATTTGCGAAGATCCCAAAAATTGGGAACGTGCAATAGCGGATGCGAAATCCATTTTGGATTTCTATTTTGAAACCACTTTTTCGCGCTTTGACGATAAAACGCCTGACGGCAAAAAAAGCATTTCAAAAATACTTTTACCCGTGATAAAAAGAATTCCCAACCAAATAGAAAAATCCCATTGGATACAGGAATTGGCGCGGAAACTTTCAGTCAGGGATGATGACATCATCGAAGAATTGAAAAAAGTGAAACTAGAAGAAGAAACTTATGGTTTGGAAAAAGAAGAAGTTCCGAATTTACCGCAGAAATCCCGAAGAGAACTGCTGGAAGAAAGGCTGGTAACGATGAGCCTGATTTCCCCCGAAGATTGTTCTGCGGGAATTTGCGAAGAGGATCTGGAATTTTTCTCCCCGCAAATTTCGAAATTATTTTCCTGTTTAAAGAACAAAAAAAATTCCGATGAGGATGAATTGCCGGAAGATGTGCGGGATCTCTTTAACTACCTTTCTTTAAAAGCCGAAGTCGAAGCCGGATTGTCAAAAGAAGACATAAAGGAAGAATTCGAAAATTGTCTGGAAAGCATAAGAGGATTGGAGATTAAAAACAAGTTGGCCGAAATTTCACAGTCGCTCAAATCGGCCGAGTATGAAAAGAATCCCGGAAAAATAAGCGAGCTTAAGGAAAAAGCAAATAAATTAGCCCAGAAACTGAACAAAGAGTAGGTCTGTTCAAAAGCAGCAATTTCTGTATAATATATAACGATGAAAAAGAAAAAAAAGAAAAATCCTCCGCGGAAGAAATTTAGAGCAAAAGTGAAGAAAATACATCGGACGACGAAGAAAAAACCGACAAGAAGAAAAATCCGTAAGGTAAAAGCGAAAAGAGGGGGAAGGCCAAAAAAAGTTTTCCTGCCTGAAAAACTTGCGTTGCTTACCGAAAGGGGAAAACAGAGGGGTTTTGTCACGACCGCCGAGATTTTATCGTTTTTCCCCGATATAGAAAATGACATAAGGGGGCTCGAAGAATTGTATGCAGAGCTTGAAAAAAACGGGATTGAAGTGAAAGAATCACGGGAATTTTTGGAAACGTCGGAAGAAGTGGTGGTTGCAAAAAAACAAAAAGTTTCCAGATTGTCGGCGGGCGAGGCGAGAATCGATCCCGTCCAGATGTATCTGAAAGAAATCGGCCAGGTTGCTTTTTTGACCGGAGAAGAAGAAAGAGAATTGGCAAAAAAGATCGAACAGGGAGATGAAGAGTCAGAGAAAAAATTAGCCAGAGCGAATCTCCGTCTGGTTGTTTCCATCGCGAAAAGATATATAGGAAGATCTCCGAATCTTACTTTGTTGGATCTTATACAAGAAGGAAACCTCGGGCTTTTTCGCGCCGTGGAAAAATTCGACTGGAAAAAAGGATACAAGTTTTCAACCTATGCCACGTGGTGGATACGCCAAGCCATTACCCGTGCTCTTGCAGATCAGGCAAGAACCATCCGCATTCCGGTCCACATGGTTGAAACTATTTCAAAATATACGCAGGCGAGAAGACGATTAATCCAGGATTTAGGCAGAGAGCCGTTGCCCGAGGAAATAGCCGCCGAAATGGGGCTTGAAGTGGGGAAAGTCCATCATATTATGAAAATTTCGCAAGAAACGGTTTCTTTGGAAACGCCCGTAGGGGAAGATGAGGAAGATTCGGTGCTGGCAGAGTTCATCGAAGATGAGAAATCAACACCTCCATCAGTGGAAGCCGCGAGAACATTGCTCAAAGGAAGGCTCAAAGATATTCTCGTTGATTTGACTCCGAGAGAACAGAAAATATTGGCAATGCGTTTCGGTTTGGAAGATGGGATTACCCATACTCTTGAAGAGGTGGGCAAAGAGTTTGGCGTAACGAGGGAAAGAATCAGGCAGATCGAAGCCAAAGCGTTGGAGAGAATACGGGAACACGGCAGCTTGAGGAAATTAAAAGGTTATTGATAAATTTTCCGAAAAAATTTAAGATTTAAATATCTTTATTCCGCGGTGGCGCAA
>JAZDIT010000010.1:0-6393 GCA_043804755.1 Patescibacteria group bacterium
GTTCCTTTGGCGAGCGGAGTGATCTGCAGAGAAAATATTTACGCTGAACTGGGAGACATAGTTTCCGGGAAAAAAAAGGGCCGTGAAAATGAAAAAGAAATAACCGTATTTGATTCAACTGGATTGGCAATTCAGGATTTGTTTGCGGCAAATTACGTATTAAAGAATTCAGGAAAGCTCGGGAAAAAAATAGAAATAATGTAGGTAAAAAAATCAGTCAATAACGTGAAAAGAGGCTTTATGGGCCTCTTTTGTTTAGTGACTTCGCATCGCATTGGCGATTAGAAGATCACAGAGATTAGGATTTTAAGGAGCGGTCAGAACTGAGAGCCGCAGCAGGACCGAGCCGTCCGGCAAATCCCACGTAGGGATGTGTTCCGTGCAGAGACGGAATATCGGGCCGGACGCTCGGCCGCTGCGGGGAGAAGAGTGCAGTGAATAGCTGAAACGTACGTCAGCGAAGAACCATGACTGGTGACTGGCTTGAAAACTGGATAGACGTTGGACAGGCAATTCCGAGTTCTTTCCCTCCTTGTAGATAAATCAACCACCCCATCCCCACCACGAGACGATGAAAACGACGTACGCTTCCGAGAGCAGCCGTAGAGGACACCCCTCAATGCCACACCTTCTAGCTGCAATGCGCTCTCTCTCCGCTTTCATTATCGGGCGGTTTTTAAGGAATGTCAAGGGAAGAGATTAACACTTTATAACAAAAATCCGCTCTTTGATAAAAAGCGGATTTTTACATAGATTGTTGTTATTTAATAAAGTCCATAAATTTGTCCCAAAGCGATTTTCCCACTACCGGCGCCTCCTCTTTCAGTTCCCCCTTCTCTTTTTCGAATTCTTCCCCAACCCCTTCTTTTCTTTCTTCCACTTCCCCTTTGAAGATCCTCACTATGCTCTGCCAGACATTGCTGACTTTTGGACCCAGCCAGTTGTCCCAGATATGCGCCCGAAACCACGAATAAATACTTCGCCATATGGGCAGGACTTCGTTTTCCCAGGTCGATTTTATTATCCCCGGCAATCCTTTTTCCATCACGTCAACCGTTTTGTTCCCCATATCTTTTACCTCATCAATGGTTTCGGGAATATGCATTGACGGCGACGGCTGGGCAAAAATCACGGCTGGGACCAATAGATTGAGAATTACCAGCGAAATCACCGAAATTTTTATCGTTTTCATAAAAAATGGTTTATTGAAATAATTTTAGCGCTTCTTTTATTCTTTTTAAAGTTTTTTCCCTGCCGAGTATCGCTGCGACTTCAAAAGGTCCGGCCGACGCTTGCTTGCCTGTTAAAGCCGCTCTCATCGGCCATAAAATCCTTCCCCGATCGCCCGTTTTTTCGGCTTCGGGCATGATTTCGTTTTCAAGATGCTCTTTTGTCCAGCAGTCCGATTTTATCTTTTTGAGAATATTTTCCAGATTTTTCAAAGCATCTTTGATTTCCGAATCCTGCATCTCCTTCCATTTTAGCAAATTTTTTTCGTATTCCAATTTGTCTTTGAAGAAAAAATCGCAAAATTCCGAAATTTCAGAAAGTTTTTTCATTCTTTCATGGTACAGCGAAATGACGGCCTGTATCGTCCCCAGCTTTATTTCTTCTCCGGTTTCGGCGATTTTGTAATTCTGGACTATTTCGCTGGCGCCGTATGCCGGCGGAAACTGTTCCGTTTTGAAAGCCGGAACGATCAGCCCCGCCTCAATAAGATAAGGAATGCAAAATTCCGTTATTTTTTCTACGGATCTCTGGCGTATGTAAAATCCGTTCAAAAAATCCAGCCGTTGGATGCCAAAGACCGCTCCCCCCTTCTGTATCCTTTCCAGGGAAAATTCCTTGATTAGGGAGGGCATTGCATAAATTTCCCGTTCTCCACCGGGATTCCAGCCCAAAAACGCAATAAAATTAACTATAGCTTCGGGCAGATAACCGTCTTTTTTGTAATCCGTTACCGCCGTAGTTCCATGCCTCTTTGACATCTTTGATCTGTCAGGAGCCAAAATAAGCGGAATGTGGGCATATTCAGGCAGGGGCAGATTTAACGCTTCAAGCAGCAGGATTTGTTTCGGAGTATTGGACAAATGTTCCTCTCCCCTTATAACGTGGCTGATTTTCATTTCGTAATCGTCTATAACGACGGAAAAATTATACAGGGGTGAGTCCAAATCCTTTGCTATGACCGTGTCGCCGAATAATGCGGAATCGAATTCCACATCGCCACGGACCAAATCGTGGAATTTTATTTTTTTCTTTTCAACGCGAAATCTGATTACTGCGGGTTTTTTTTCAGACAGACATTCTTTGACTTCTTCATTCGAAAGGTTGGCGCACTTTCCGTTGTAATGAGGAGCTTCTCCCAGCGACATTTGATACTGCCTTTGCGCCTCCAAATCTTCTTCAGAACAAAAACAATAATAAGCTTTGTTTTCTTCAATCAGTTTTTCAAGATATCTTCTGTACACTTTAAGTTTCTGACTTTGTTTGTACGGTCCGAAAGGCCCGCCGATATCAGGGCCCTCTTCCCATTTGATTCCTAAATATTTCAGGGATTCCAGAATATCCAGTTCAAATTCAGGTTTTGATCTTTCTTTGTCAGTATCTTCGATACGCAATATGAAATCTCCGCCTTTTGATTTGGCAAAAAGATAGGAAAAAAGCGCGGTTCTCGCTCCGCCGATATGCAAAAATCCGGTCGGCGAAGGCGCAAACCTGGTTCTTATTCCGTCGGATTTCATCAATTTTATCTGCTCCATCGGATTAAATAAGATAGCTTACGATATATTCGGCAATCACTTTTGCGGCCTGCGGTTTTGAAAATTCCAACGCGGCTTTCCGCATTTTTTCCATTTCATCGGGATGATTAATCAAGAATTTCAATTTTTCCAGGAAGAAACGCGGGGTCAGATTAGATTCTTCGATTACGAGACATGCCTCGTTTTCAGCGTATATATAGGCGTTCTCCAGTTGATGATTCTGGGCGGAACCCGCAAGCGGAATCAGTATACTGGGTTTTCCCAGAGCTGCGATTTCAAAAACGCTGCTGGCGCCGGCTCTGCTGACAATAATCTGAGTTGCGGCATAAGCGTTTTTCATTTCCTCTTCCTTAAGAAAAGGATAGAGATGATAGTATTTTTCAATTTCACCGCTGATCATTATTTTTGCTTCCGTATCAATCTGTTTGAAATTCTTTTCACCGCATTGATGGATTATTTCAAATTCAGAAAGCAAAACAGGAAGGATTTCAAGCAGCATTTCGTTGATTTTCTGTGCTCCCTGGCTACCTCCCAAAATCAACACGACCGGTTTTTCCCCCGTAAGCCCGAAGTATTCTTTTGCCTCTTCAATACTACCTTCAAAAAGCTCGCGCCTTATGGGATTTCCCACCATTATCAATTTATTGGGCGGGAGATGCATCATTCTTTTTATCGGAAATGAAACGAAAATTTCAAAAGCGAATTTGCTGAGAAATCTGTTTGCCCTGCCGGGGACTACATCAGATTCGTGCAAGAATACCGGGACCCTCAAAATCCAGCTTGCTATTACCGCCGGGATCGAACCATATCCTCCTTTGCCGAAAAGAATGTCCGGGGCCAGGATAAAAATATAAAAAAACGACTGGACAATTCCCGCTGGAATCTTGAAAATGACGTCAAAAATATTCTGAAAAAAGCTTTGAAATGTCAGATATCTCCTGATTTTTCCCGCCAGGATTTTTTTGACAGAAATGCCCTCCTGGGAAAGCAAAACCGAACTGAATTCGTCTTCAGGTCCTATATAATAGAATTTAAGGTCGTCCTTCGTGTAGATTTTTCTGATCTCCCTGGCGACCGCGATTATCGGCAATATGTGGCCGGCGGTGCCTCCGCCTGTAAAAAGGATTTTCATGATTTCGAATTTAGGATTTAAATCTTGATATGTTGAGCAAAATTCCCACTCCGGCCAGTTCCGCAACTAAAGCAGATCCGCCATAGCTGAAAAACGGTAAAGGAATTCCCGACAAAGGCAGAATGCCCGTCATTGAACCCATATTGATGAGGGTTTGGAATATGATCCAAAAAGTTATTCCCAAAGCGGCAAGCTTTGAAAATGCGTCCTGACTGCCTTTACTTATTTTGAATCCTCTCCAGAAAAAAGTCAAAAAAAGCAGTATCAATACGAAACATCCGGCAAAACCGGTTTCTTCCGCGAAAACTGCGAAAATCGAATCGGACATCGATTCGGGCAAAAATCCGCCGAACTGCTGGCGGGACATTCCAAGCCCCAAGCCGAATATTCCGCCCGATCCCACGGCAATCAGGGCCTGACTAATCTGGTATCCGATTCCCAGGGGTTCGGTTTGATGTTTGAAGAAAACAGATAATCTGTCCTGTCGGTAGGATTCTTTCAGGATAAAAAATAAAAAACCGCCGACTCCCAAAACGCCAAGTAAAAGCATATGGAAAACAGGTGTATTGGCCAAAAAATACATTATCGTTCCCGTGAAGGCGATTATCGCGAATGTACTCATATCCCGTTGCCCGAATAAAAATGCGCCGATGATTCCAAGAACCATTGCGAATACGAATAATGTCTGCCAGCAATTATTCTTTGATTTCTCTATTTCGGTTTTCTTTTCCGTTTTTGTGCTAAGCCAGGCGGCCAGATACAGGATAAAAGTAAGTTTCAAAAATTCCGCCGGTTGTACTGAAAACAATCCCAAATTCAGCCATCGCGTCGCACCGCCGGCGGTAATTCCCAATGGCGTAAAAACGAGCCCCAGCATCACTAAATTTCCGAGAAAAATGAGGGGGATGAATTTCTTGAACTTATTTAAGCCAGTCCTGTATGCCAAAAAAGCCAAAATCAAGCCTGGGATTATTCCGAGGGAGAATTGATGCCAGAGATAATAATAGCTGTTCCCGAATTTTTCCTGGGATACGGAAGCGGAAACGCTTGCTAAAACCAAAATTCCGAAAATCAACAAGGCGACCGATACTCCCAGTAAAATCAGATCCGGTTTTCTATTTTCTCTGTTTGCCATAGGATTTTACGAATTTTTTGAATAGGTTTCCTTTCTCCTTATAATCTTTGAAAATGCTGAAACTGGAGGAAGCGGTTGATAAAAGACAGATTTTTCCTTTTCCCGTGTTTTGATACGCGATTTTCACCGCATCTTTCATATTGTTCGTGAAAAATGGTTCGATGTGACTCGCCACAAGATGTTTTTTTCGAGCTTTATCTTGAGCTTGTCGAATGGATTTCCAGATTCTTTCTCCCGTCGTTGGAAAAAGGATCACAGTTTTGATTTTATGCCTCAAAACGGCTTTTGCAAGGTTGCTAAAATCAATGTTCCTTTCGAATCCCCCGAGCATCAGGGTTTGGACTTTTCTCCCCAAAGATTTCAATGCGGCCATTGTAGCCTCAGGTATGGTTGCCAAAGCGTCATTGTAAAAAGTTATGCCCTTGAATGTTCCTACTTTTTCCAATCTGTGAGGAAGGTATTTAAACTCTTTGATTGTTTTTTCTATGATTTTTGGAGGAATTTCGAATATTTTTCCCACTTCCCTTGCCGCGTTCTTATCCAAGCCGTAATACTCCCCTCTTATCGGGATTTTCTGCGATTTGGACTTTTTTACGATTGTATTCACTTTCTTATCGCCCGAATTGTAAATCAGATAGTCATCCTTTGTTTGCCAAAGTGCAATGTTCGATTTCGCGGCTACATATTCTTCCATATTTTTATAATAATCCAGATGTTCTGAGTAGATATTCAGGAAAACGCCAATATGCGGAGATTTCTTTAATCCTCGTAATTGATGGCTGGATAACTCGTAAACATATATGTCCTTTGGTGTTGAAGTGAGCAGATGTGATAAAACCGGTTTTCCGATATTCCCTACCAAATGTGCACGGAAACCCCCCGCTTTCAGTATTTTATAGATCATCGAAGTCGTTGTACTTTTGCCCTTGGTTCCGGTGATGCCGATAATTATACCCGGACAGTTGTCAAAGAAAATTTCCGTCTGTGAAGTAATTTTTTGCCCCCTTTTTATGGATGGCTTTATGATTTTTAACGGGATCCCCGGCGATTTGATAATTACATCGTAATTTTTAATCGCTTCCAGGTATTTTTCACCGAGATGAAGATCAGTTTTCTTAAATCTTAAATCTTTAATCTTTAATCTGTCAGCTACCCCTAAGGTTTTATTCGGAAACAGCTTTCTTAGGAACAAAAAACTGTCCTTACCTTCCCTTCCGAATCCAAGTATAAGTATTTTTTTGTTTTTCAAATTTTCGAGCATCATTTTATGCATTATTTTTCAATAGAAACGGTATTTTACCATAGGTTTTTGCCTTTCGGATGCTTAATTCCAGAGCCAGTTTGCTTTCCTTTATAGTCCCCAC
>JAZDIT010000011.1:0-24046 GCA_043804755.1 Patescibacteria group bacterium
AACAAAAATTGGTAGTTGAAATTTTATGTTAAACGAGGAAGAAATTTTTAATTCTCTTTTCAAGCTAGCCTTAACCTCGAAAGATAAAGAGGGAGCTGTGGCCGCTTGTATAGCGAGAGAGGGAAAAATCATTGCTTCTTCCGCCAGTTCTGATAACAGTTCATATCACGCGGAATATCTTACTATTAATAAAATTATTGAAAGCGGAAACACTATAAAAAATTCCGATATTCTTTATGTAACGGTTGAACCGTGCAGCAAAAGGCAAAATATTGGCGGAACCGATTGTTGCTCATATATTATCAATAACGGTATCAAAAATGTCATTTTTGCGGTTTCAGACCCGAAACAAACCGAAGAAACCCAAAAACGACTAAAAAATGCCGGCGTGCGAATTCAGCAGATCGGGGATGAAAATATTATCAGGAAAGCAAGAGATTTATTCAATAAAACAATGGTCAATACGAATAAATATAAATTGTAAAGCGTAAGCAATAAAATCGTCATATGATTAAGAAAATAATTTTCATTGTCGGAGGAATTTTATTATTCGTTCTCGGATATGTCATCGGGAATTTTTTCCAGTTCTTAGATTTTGGTATCAGTGAAGACGAAAATGTTGGTTGCACTATGGAAGCAAAATTGTGTCCCGACGGTTCTGCGGTTGGCCGCACCGGTCCCAATTGTGAGTTTGCAGAATGCCCTGATGTGGAAACGGGAATACTGAAGGGTAAAGTTTTCATAGGACCGTTATGTCCCGTTGAACCCTGCCCGGTTACGACTCCCAACCCTTATATTTCGAGGACAATTATTTTGCAGAAACAAAGCGGGGAATCGTTTCCGCCCATTCTGCTACAGGAAGACGGAAGTTTTGAAACGGAAATCGCCGTTGGCAATTATATGCTGGATTTGAGCGACTGTAATTTTTTGGGATGCCGATATTCGCTTCCACGGGCCGTAAAAATTGAAGAAAGCGAAACAACAGAAATCAGCATCGATATTGATACGGGTATAAGATAAAAATATGAAAAATGGAAAAGAGATAAAAGAAATCGTTAAAAATAAATATAAAGAAATAGCCGTTAAAAACTCGGGTTGCGGATGCGGGTGCAGCAAGAATATTTCCAAAAGCATCGGATATTCGGAAAAGGAAATAGAGGAGGGAGGAGATGCGAATTTGGGCTTAGGTTGCGGAAATCCCGTTGCCATGAGCAAAATAAAATCCGGAGATACGGTTTTGGATTTGGGATGCGGAGCTGGATTTGATTGCTTTCTGGCCGCCAAAAAAGTTGGCAGGACCGGCAAAGTCATCGGCGTTGATATGACGGAAGAAATGATAAAAAAGGCGAAAGTGAATGCTAAAAGCCTGGGAATTAAAAATACGGAATTTATTCTCGGAGAAATAGAAAATTTGCCCATCAAAGACGGTTCTGTGGATATTATAATTACCAATTGTGTCGTAAATCTCACCCCTGATAAAGCAAAAACCTTTAGGGAAGCATACAGAGTTTTGAAAAATGACGGGAAAATTTATCTTTCGGACATTGTTTTACTGAAAGAACTTTCAAAAGAGCAAAAAAATGATGATAACCTTTTGGCCGGATGCGTCGCGGGCGCACTTTTAAAGGAAGACTATCTGAAAAAGATAAAAAACGCCGGGTTTGATGCCAGGATTTTATCTGAGAATAAAGAGATCAGCAAAGAGCAATATAACGGCATCGCGTTGGAAAGTTTGATGGTCGAGGCCGTAAAATAGAAAATCGTCAAGCGTAGAAATCGTCCTTCAACGAGCTCAGGACAATTTTTTGTTTAGTTGACTTTTTACAAATATATTGTATTTTATGATTAGTACAAAGGAGGAGGGTGATGAAAAATAAAAATTTGGTTTTAGCCGTTTTCATTGGCGCAATCGTTTTTGCGATTGCATTTCTCGCGTTTTTTTACCTCTGTATTCTGGGTCCTTCATCAATCTTGAGATAGGAGGTCGAATGGATCTTAAAAATTATCGGTGTTTATGGGTACAAACTGATTGGCTTTTGACGGGCGATTATCATATTCGGGCAAGCTGTTCAATCCATCATGAAGTCCGGGATTTTACCTGGGAAGAATGGCTCAAACTCCCCGAGTGTGCCAGATTTGAACTGGCACCTTGTTGATAATTCTCTTAAAGAACAGCGAAAGGAAGTGATGAAATTGCGGAAAATAAAAGGATTTGTGTGCGTTGCCGAAACCAAACGGGGCCTCGGAGGTTTCCTCGAGGACGATTCCTACCTGTTCGGTAAGAATACGGACGGGTTGGGTGATGGTTCTTATAACAACATCGAATCCAACAATCTGACTTCGTTCGAAACCCGATTTGCCGCCAGAGATGCCGGCCGAGAAATGCGTAGTAAGCGGATGTTCAGAAAGATTTCCGTGGCAAAGATCGAAATTTCACTTGCCGAAACTCAAAGAGAAGCCGATTCCTTACAGCGCAAGACGAATCTGATCGTGGTCCGGAGAATGCCGGAATTCGGAGGAGCCTGCGTTTTAATCGGCGTTTCGGTTGAAGGAAGGGGCAGATATCCGCTTTACGGTTCAACTCTTTCGAGGAACGGTCTTAAGACGATTTCTAATTTTGAATCTGCTAAATGGATTGCTCAGGAAGAAAACAGGCAGGCGGGAGGTCCTGTTACCATAGGTACATTCAGCATCAAGAAAATCAGGATCAAAAAGGCTTAAGTCCTTCTGCAAAGCAGAGGGACTTTTTAATTTTCTTGCGGACTTGTTTCGTACGAAGTAGGATAATATTATGAGAGTGAAAATTTTGTTCGTTATTTCCATATTCGTAATTTCGTTTGGGGCAGTTTTTCTTATGTTATATTTTAAAAAAACGGGGAGTGTTTGTTTTAACGAAAATTGTTTCAAGATTGAATTGGCGAAAACGCCGGAAGAGAAAGCGAGAGGTCTGATGTTCCGGGAGAATTTGGATCAGGACAAAGGCATGTTGTTTATCTATGGCGAAGAGGAAAATCTCCCTTTTACGATGAGAAACACCAAAATTCCTCTCGATATAATCTGGATTAACGGGAATGAAGAAATTGTTTTCGTCAGCGAAAATTCCCAGCCTTGCCATACCGAAGTTTGTCCCAGTATAAATCCCGAAAAGAGTGCGCAATACGTTTTGGAAATCAACGGGGGAATCGCGGAAAAAATCGGCTTGGAAATTGGAAACAAGATAGAAATCAATTTTTGACAGTTTTACATAAACTGGCCGACAAACGTGGCAGTTTTTGTTATAATTACTTAATAATCATTAATTCTAGAATATGACAAAGTTCCAAAAAATCGCCATATTTTTGCTCAGAGTTTCGACCGGCTGGGTTTATCTGTATGCGGGCATAAGGTTGCTGTCCAACCCGGAAAATTCCGCAGCCGGCTATATAATGAACGCGAAAACCTTCACGGGTTTTTATCATTGGCTGGCAAGTCCGGATATAGTCCCCATAATAACTTTCATCAGTGAATGGGGGTTATTGCTCCTGGGGATTTCCCTGGTGTTGGGGATTTTCGTAAGATTGAGTTCCTTTTTGGGTGCATTTATGATGCTGATGTTCTATTTTCCCGTTTTACAGTTCCCGTATCCCAGCGCAACCTCGTTCATAGTAGACGAGCATATCACTTATGCGCTGGTATTGATTTTTCTCGGGGCGATCGGTGCGGGCCGCGCCTGGGGTTTGGATAAACTCTTGGCGAAATTAAACCAAAAATAAAATATGGTCTGACTATCAGACAGTATCTTTGATTTTATCCGATTTCAAAAATAGAACTTTCTTTTTTTGAGATTTATATTAAAATAGACTGGCGAGGTCGAGTGTATTAATTAAAAATTAACCATTAATAACTAAAAATTAAGCATATGCGCGATAAAATTAAAAATTATCTGGGAGTTGCATTAGTGATTGCAATTTTCCTGTTTGCAGTAGGTTATTTAAGCTACGTAAACGTTTATTCCAAATCAATCCAGCCGTCTTCATACAGAAGCTTTTCTGTGACGGGGGAGGGGAAAATTACGGCCATTCCCGACATAGCTCAATTCACGTTCAGCGTCATTACGGAGGGCGGCAAGGATATCGCCACTTTGCAGAAAACGAATACCGATAAAACGAACGCGGTAATAGATTTTCTCAAGGCGCAAGATATCGAGGCAAAAGACATCAAAACCCTGAATTACAGTTTAGATCCGAGATACCAATATTATCAGTGTGAACCGACAATGAGCATTACCCCTTGTCCTCCTGCGGAGATCGTAGGTTATACAATAACACAGACGGTTTCGGTGAAAATCAGGGATTTTGCTAAAATCGGGGATGTTTTCGCCGGAGTAATTTCCAATGGTGCTAATTCTGTATCCTCGCTTTCGTTCACCATAGACGATCAGACAGCCGTTGAAAATCAGGCAAGGGAGGAAGCCATAAAACAGGCAAGGGAAAAAGCGGAAATGGTCGCAGATGCCGGAGGTTTCAGAGTAGGAAGATTAATCTCAATTGAAGATAGCTACACGCCTTATTATTACGGTTATGGAATGGGAGGGGGAGCTGAAATGAAAGTCTCATCGGATGCGGCGCCGGCTCCGATAATCGAGCCAGGATCACAGGAAGTGACTATAAGCGTAGTGCTCAGGTACGAAATTCAATAAAATAAAAGGTCGTTCAAAAAAGAATTTAAAAAAATATGGCTGCAGAAAAACATTCTTTAGTCAGGACGATTTATCTTTATCTCTTCACCATAATCGGACTTGTGCTTTTGGTTATAGGTAGCGTTAGTTTTCTTGATATGGCTTTGAAAGCGTTCGTTTTCAAACAGGCGGAAGCCCCTGAGAGATTGCAACAGCAATATTCATGTTTGTACAGCTATTCCATTCCGATAGAAAAATTGGAACAAAACCAGACAAGCACTTCTCTTACTGCCGATGAGCAGGCGACTCTGAAAACTTTTCTTGAAAATTACAAAGATTGTCAGGAACAGAGCGTCGGCATAAATTACATTTCCGCGCAGAGACAAAGAGATGCGTCGAGGAATCTGGCAATGATTCTGGTCGGTTTACCTTTATATCTGTATCACTGGAGAACCATCGCGAGGGAAACAAAAAAGCGCGAGGAAGAAGATAAAGCGCAAAATTAATCTCTAACTAAAAACTATGACTTTTTTCGTAATTGTTTTAGTCGCTATCGTTCTTTGGGTTATTCTCGCCTTCAACAGCCTGGTAGCCCTAAAGAACAGGGCAAAAGAAGCGTGGTCTGACATAGACGTCCAGCTGAAGAGGCGGTACGATTTGATTCCGAATCTTGTGGAAACCGTAAAAGGATATGCGGCGCATGAGAAAGAGCTGTTCGAAAAAGTAACCGAAGCGAGAAGCAAGGCAATGGGAGCCACGGGATTCAAGGAAAAGGAAGCCGCGGAAAACGCATTATCCGGCACCCTGAAAACCCTTTTTGCCGTTTCGGAAAATTATCCGCAATTGAGAGCCTCGGAAAACTTTCTGGAACTTCAGAGAGAATTGTCCGATACAGAAAATAAAATTCAGGCGGCGAGAAGATTCTATAACGGAAACGTCAGGGACCTGAATATAAAGATAGAAAGTTTTCCCTCAAACTTGATCGCATCCGCATTCAATTTTGCAAAGATGGATCTTTTCGAAATTGAAGAAGGACAGAAGGAACCCGTCGCCGTAAAATTCTGAATTTTTAATGGCTACTCTCTATACCCAATCCGAGTCTAACACTCGGAAGACATTTTTGCTTATAACGGTTTTTTTGATTTTTATCATCGCGCTGGGATGGCTTTTCAGTTATCTGACGGGCGATTCCGTTTATCTCGTTGGTGCGGTAATCCTAAGTACGGTTCAAAGTTTTGTCAGCTACTGGTATTCCGATAAAATCGTTTTAGGAATGAACAAGGCCGTGGAAATAAAGCATGAAGAAAATCCCGATCTTTACCATATAGTTGAAAATCTCTGCATTGCGGCGGGTCTCCCAACTCCTAAAATTTATATTATCGATGAACTCCAGCCGAATGCGTTTGCAACGGGAAGGGACAAAAATCATGCCACAATTGCCGTGACGAGAGGACTTCTTGAAAAATTGAACAGGTCGGAATTGGAGGGCGTAATCGCTCACGAGCTTTCGCATGTTGGTAACAAAGACATTCTGTTGAGTACCGCCGTTGTTGTGCTGGTCGGGATAATAGCCCTTCTTTCGAACTGGTTTTTAAGAATCAGCTTTTGGGGCGGGGGAAGAAGGAGGGATTCTCGGGATTCGGGCAATGCAGGTGCAATATTGGCGGTTTTAGGGATAGCTGCGGCGATTTTGGCACCCATTGCGGCTACACTGATCCAGCTTGCAATCTCGCGGAAAAGAGAATTTCTGGCCGATGCCGATGGAGCTTTGCTGACCCGATATCCCGAAGGTTTGGCTAGTGCTTTGGAAAAAATCGCGCACGATCCGAATCCTCTGAGAGCCGCTTCAAGTTCGAATGCGCATTTGTACATAGAAAATCCTTTTCGGGGAGAGGAAAACCGAAGTTTTCTTGTAAAATTGTTTTCAACCCATCCACCGGTGGAGGAAAGGATAAAAATGCTGAGGGGAATGTCGGTTTAGGCGAAAATGCCGTTATATTGTAGAATATTATAAAGCGTTAAAGAAAATATGAGCAACAAACTATTGGTTATATTGATCCTTGCAGTGTTGGGGATTATAGGAATCCTGGCTTTCGCTTTGATTAATCAGGGTGAAGAAAAAACTGACGGACAGAATCAGGAACAGGCAACAACCACTCTTTTAGTATATTTCAACAACAGCAATCTCGACCCCGAATTTTCCTGCAACAAAGTTTTCCCGGTTGAAAGAATCGTTGTCAGGACCCAGTCTCCGGCAAGAAAAGCTCTCGAGCTTTTATTCGAAGGACCGACGCAATCCGAAAAAGAACAGGGTTTCCTTACCAGCATCAATACCGGTGTGGAAATCCAAAGTTTGACAATCGAGAACAAAGTAGCCAAAGCCGATTTCAATGAACAACTGGAGTTTCAGGTGGGCGGTTCCTGTAGAGTATCGGCCATAAGAGCCCAAATTACCGAGACCCTCAAACAATTTCCGACGGTAGACAGTGTGATTATTTCCATCGACGGTCGGACGGAGGACATTCTGCAGCCGTAATTATCCCAGATGCTTGATTTTCAGAAGTAAAAATAATTTTGGGAGAATATGAAAATCAAGGAAAATAAAAATTTAAAATACGATTTGTGGCCCATCGGCCATTTTGAGGATGCCGGAAGAGAAGATCCTGCCAATTGTATCATTGAGGGCTTCCATTTTATAGACGAAAAAATTGAACTGCATTTCAGGAACGGAAGAATTGCCCAGATTAAAGCAAAAAATTTTCAAGGAGACAGGGAAATAGATGTCATCGTGAAGGAGCTGGAAAAATTCATCGGGAAATCATACAAAGATATTTTGGAAGCAGATATCTGAGTGATAAAGAATTCAGTTGATTTTTTAGCAGATAATAACAACAACAGTCCTTGAGGCTTTTTTAATTTAATAGATGTTTTTTAAAATAACGGTTTTATTTTTTTAATAGGTTTATGGAAGCTTTTTTATTTTCTATAGCGAGCTTTTTTTCCACCTTTTTGGGTGGCCTTTTTGCCATAAGGTTTAAGGAAAAAATGCACATGATAATGGGATTTACCGCAGGTGTTCTGATAGGCGTCTTCAGTTTTGATATAATGCCGGAAATTATAGGACTGTTAAAAGAACATGATTTTAATCCGACGGGAGTGATGATAGCTTTCGTTTCAGGTTTTATAATTTTCCATATAATTGAAAAAACAATTCTTATCCATCACGCCCACGAAGAGGAGTACGCCGACCACAAGCACCCGCAAGTAGGATCTTTATCGGCACTTGCCTTGATAGGGCACAGTTTTATGGATGGGGTTGGAATTGGTTTGGGATTCCAGGTAAGCAGTACGGTTGGTATCTTAGTGGCAATTGCTGTCATTTCCCATGATTTTACCGACGGCATGAATACCGTAGCCCTCATGCTTTTACATAAGAATACGCCAAACAGAGCCAGACTTTTTCTATTAGCTGATGCGGTATCGCCGGTTTTAGGAGCGCTTTCAACGTTATTATTTAAGATTCCATCTCAATTTCTCGTTTTGTATTTGGGTTTCTTTGGCGGTTTTCTTGTTTACATCGGAGCAAGCGATATTCTGCCCGAAGCCCACAGCAAACACAGTTCTTTGAGATTAATCGGATTGACTGTGTTGGGATTGCTGCTGGTTTTTGTTATTTCCCGTTTTGTTTAAAATTTTTTCTTGACTGAAAATATAATTGAAGCTTTAATTAAAACATTGTATGACAAATGATGAAAATTGGGTAAAAGAAATTCAAAAAAGATTCAAAGGGGTTCCTACTGCGAGCGGCAGGTCGGGAAAATTCAGTAAAGTCAATTTTGACGATTTGGTTTTTGTGCCGGCCCAGCTTTCAAAAAGACCGGTTGATTACTACAAAGAAAAAATCAGCGCCAAAACAATTATCGGAAAAACCAGCAAAAAACCCCTGGAACTGGAAACACCGATAATTTTCGGAGCAATGTCTTTTGGTGCGTTGAGCAAAGAGGCTAAAATCAGCCTGTCAAAGGCATCAACATTGGCGGGAACCATCGAGAATACCGGAGAAGGCGGACTTTTGCCGGAAGAAAGAGAATTTTCAAAAAAACTGATAGTACAATATTCCACTGGCAGATTTGGCATTACCGAAGACGTTTTGAAAAAAGGAGATGCGATTGAAATAAAAATTGGACAGGGGGCAAAACCCGGTATGGGCGGTTTGCTTCCCAAGGAAAAACTGACCGAGGAAATTGCCAAAATCAGAAATGTGGAATTGGACAAGGATGTCCATTCCCCGGCCTATCATTTGGATATCGAAAAAATCGGAGATTTAAAAAAGAAAGTGGATTGGTTGAAAGAATTGACCAAGGGCGTGCCGATTATCATTAAAGTGGCCGCTGGAAACGTCGAAAATGACGTCAGACTGGCCGTAGAAGCCGGGGCCGATATAATCGCGATTGACGGCGGCGGCGGAGGAACGGGAGCGGCTCCCGAAGTCATATTAAATGAAGTCGGGATCCCGACAATCGCAGCGTTGGTGAAAGCAAGAGAAGTTTTAGACGGTTTGGGAGCAAAACAAGAACTTTGGATAGGAGGTGGACTGAATAATGGAGGTGATTTTGCCAAAGCCCTGGCTCTGGGCGCTGATGCGGTTTTTGTAGCCACTCCATTATTGATCGGATTGGGATGTATTTATTGTAAATTGTGTTATCTCGGTAAATGTCCGAAAGGCATCACCACTCACGAACAGGAATTGAGAAAAAATTTGAACATTGAAACCGCCGTGCAGAATGTCGCGAATTATATAAAGAATTGCACCGAAGAAATGAAAATGTTAGCCGGCGTTTGCGGGAAAAACGATATCCACAAGCTGGATAGAAATGATTTGAGGTCGCTAACAATGGAAACTGCAAACATGCTAAAAATTAAAACAGTCGGAAATTAAATTTTTAAATTAATAATTTATTTAACCGAAAATGACGAGATACAAAATCAATAAAGAAAAATGCATAGGATGCGGGGTATGCGTTGTTACTTCGGAGGGCGCAACGGAACTGGGAGAAGACGGCAAGGCAAAAATATTGAACCAGGAAAAATTGGAAAAAAACGGCGGAGAAACTCTTTGTCCCTATGAAGCGATAGAGAAAGAGAAAAATAGCAAATAAGCAACAAAAACATGGAATTTACAGATGAAAATTTGGAAAAAGAAATACAAAACAGCGGAAAGCCGGTTTTGGTTGATTTTTGGGCCGCATGGTGCGGGCCGTGTTCCATACTTGGATCTGTTCTGGGAAAAGTGGTAGAGGAATATAAAGAAAAAATTTCTTTCGGCAAGGTAAACGTGGATTTGGCTCCCGTTTCTTCCCAGAAATACGGGATATCGCAGATACCGACCGTTATTCTGTTTAAAGGCGGAAAGCCGGCCGGTACATTCATCGGAGCAAGGCCTGAAGAATTCGTAAAACAATGGCTGGATGAAAATTTGAAGTAATATTATAAGAACTTTGCTTGCGCAAGAATCTTGAATCTTTTCCGCAAGCGGAAAAAATATGACAACAGAAGAACTGAAAAAAGAATACGAAAAATATTGTGTAGAGCAAGGATATAAACTGAATCCCAATCCGAAAGTTGTTGATGCGATAGTCAAAGGCCTTTTAAAGAGGGAACAGGAATTTGGAGAAAGATATTGTCCTTGCCGGAGAGTGACGGGGGATAAGGAGGAGGATAAGAAGTTGATTTGTCCCTGTTTCTGGCACAAAGAAGAGATAGCAAAAGACGGACATTGCCACTGCGGTATATTCGTAAAGTAGTTTACAAAGGCGTCCTGAGATTTCGAAGGACGTTTTTGTTTAGCTATAAATATTTGACAAAATAAGAAAATGTGCTATATTTTTGACAGTACCCAATAGTGCTCTGTCGGACGGTTACCGTCGAGAGCTAGGAAAAAGGAGAAAACGCAAATGAATGCTGCGAAGACCTTTGACAAACAGACCGCGAAACTTATTGCCGTGGTAAGCGAGAACATGCCCGAATTTTCAGGAGACAGAATGCAAGCATGGATTCAGAATCCAAAAGCAGTACAAAGAGCCCTACGAAAATCTTTTTGTTCTCATGATACTGAAACTCATACTAAGTTCGTTTCGGCGTTTACTATTAATTGGTCGTTTAAGATGAGCGCTGCTTCTGAGCTAGTAAAGCAAGGAGAATACTTTCTTGTTATGTCTGAAATCACTGACACTGTCTTTCCTAGGTCCCTTCCAGGAGAAACCCGACAAATCGAGCTCATCGAAATAGATCACAATCTTGGAACGAACGACGTGCTAAAGGAGCTTGAATGCTACGGCTTGAAAAGGCCGACATGGCAAGATGCTTTGCAATTTGGAATAGAATATCCCGAGGAACAGAGAAAGCGTCCAATAGTTTTTCTACACGAGCCAATACTGACTGTATGTGGACGGAGAGTTATTATGTTGAGTTCTGACAAAGAAGGTAATCGCTATCTCGAAGTGCAATTTACTAGCGGTATATTTACCCATCCCTGTGCTTTCGCTGGTGTACGCGAATTTTAATGCATTTTTGAATCAAAAGCCCTCTCGCACGCGCAGAGGGCTTTTTATATTTCAAAACTTGACAAGGTTTTTGAGGTCTGATAATATATAGACACTCGTCTATATATCTCAAGATGAAATGTACGACGAAAAAAATCTGCCCGAGTTGTTTAAGTATAGTTGGAGAAAATACCCGGGTCAAGATTATACAAAAATTAATGAAGAAGCCGTATAATGTTTCAGATATTGCGGCGTGTTTTTCTTTGACTCAGCCTACCATTTCCCATCATCTGAAGTCCCTTGAAGAGATCGGGATGGTTTTCAACAAAAAAGTGGGAAGGGAAATTTATTATTCTTTGAACAAAAAATATCCTTGTAAAAATTGCCAAATCTTTAAACTTCCCTTCAAATCATAATCTTATGAAAAATCAAAAGAAAATCTATCTGGATTATGCCGCTACTACCCCGGTTGATCCGCGGGTTTTACGGATAATGGCGCCGTACTTTTCCAAAAAATTTGGTAATACCATGTCATTGTATGCTCTTGGTCAAGAAGCGAAACAAGCGCTGGAAGAGAGCAGAGAGACGGTTGCCTACCTTATGAATGCCGAACCGAAAGAAATATTTTTTACCGGATCGGCGACGGAAAGCAATAATCTGGCATTAAAGGGAGTGGCTTTCGCCAACAGGCAGAAAGGGAATCATATAATAATATCTCCCATTGAACATCCTTGTATAATGGAAAGCGCAAAGTGGCTTGAAAAGCAGGGATTTAAAATAACCAGGATGAAGGTGGATAGATACGGGCAGGTTAACCCTCAAGATGTCAAAAAGGCGATAAGAAAAGAAACTATTTTAGTTTCAATAATGCATGCCTCAAATGAAATCGGGACAATCGAACAGATTGCAGAGATAGGAAAGATTTGCAGGGGAAAGGGGGTCTATTTTCATACGGATGCCGTTCAGAGTTTCGGAAAGATTCCGATAAACGTAAAAAAGATGAATGTTGATTTGTTGTCGGCCTCTTCGCACAAAATGTATGGTCCCAAGGGTGCCGCCTGCTTATTCGTCCGAGACGGGGTAAAAATCGAACCGATTTTGCACGGCGGAGGCCAAGAATCGGGATTACGATCTTCCACGATCAACATACCGGCGATTATCGGATTTGCAAAAGCCTGCCGGATTTGCAAAAAAGAGATGAAACAGGAAAGCGCCAGATTGACGAAATTGAGGGATAAATTAATAAAAGGCATTTCAAAAAGAATTTCAGGTTCACATTTGAACGGGCATCCCAAAAAAAGATTGCCAAATAATGTAAATTTTTGGTTTGAATTCGTCGAAGGAGAATCAATTATCATTCGATTGGATCTTTTGGGCGTTGCCGCATCAACGGGTTCAGCCTGCTCTTCGGCAAAATTGGAACCCAGTCATGTGCTTTTGGCCCTGGGTTTGAAACCCCAGGAAGCGCACGGATCTTTGAGATTGAGTTTAGGAAGATGGACTGGAGAAAATGAAATCAATTATCTTCTCAAAGTTCTGCCTCCGATTATCAAAAAATTAAGGGAGATTTCTCCATTTAAAAAACATGGCTAAAACAGGTCCATATACAAAAAAAGTCATAGAGTGTTTCAGGAATCCGAAAAACTACGGGAAGATGAAAAATCCCGACGGCATCGGCAAGGTCGGAAATCCGGTTTGCGGAGACGTCATGTGGCTTTATATAAAGGTAGAAAAGGATAAAAAAGGCAGGGAAATTTTGGGTGACATAAAATTTGAAACATTCGGGTGCGTCGCCGCAATCGCGACGAGTTCGGTCATCACCGATTTGGCGATGGGGAAAACCCTCGAGACAGCTTTGAAAATAGACAAAACGAAAATAGTTAATTCTTTGGGCGGGTTGCCTCCGATAAAACTTCATTGTTCTGTTTTGGCTGCGGAAGCGTTATCCGAAGCGGTTTACGATTATTTGAAGAAAAAAGGCAGGGAAATTTCGGAGGAACTTCAGGAAAGGCACAAAAGAGCCGAAGCGACCCGAAGGGGAATAGAAGAAAAATATAAAGATTGGACTGATATAGAAGAGAAAGCGCATAAAAAAAGGAAATGAAGAAAACTGGAGAGAAAAAAATCGTTGTTGCAATGTCGGGCGGAGTGGATTCCAGCGTTTCGGCGGCACTCTTGAAAAAAGAGGGTTTTGACGTAACCGGGGTATTTATGAAACTAAACGAATTTTCTTCGGATGCTGAAAAAAGAGCAAGGAGAATCGCTTCAATCCTGAAAATTCCATTTCATGTTTTAGATCTCAGGCGGGAATTCAACCAAAAAGTAATCAGATGTTTTTTGGACGATTACAGACAGGGAATTACGCCGAATCCCTGCGTCGTGTGCAACGAACAAATCAAATTCGGCCTTCTATTGGAGAAAGCATCGAGATTAAAAGCGGATTATATCGGGACCGGACACTACGCGAGAAAACAGGAAATTAAAAACAGTAAACAGGGAACGGCATATAAATTATTGGCGGGGAAAGATGAAAACAAAGATCAGTCCTATTTTTTATGGAAACTGGACCAGGAACGGTTAAAGCATGTTGTTTTTCCCGTCGGTAATCTTAAAAAAAGCGAGGTTAGGAAATTAGCCAAAAAACTAAAATTGCCGGTTTACGAAACTCCGGAATCCCAGGAAATTTGTTTCATTCCCGGAGAAATCGGAGATTTTCTGGCAAAGCATTTGGCGTACAAAAAAGGAGATATAGTTGATACCCATGGGAAATATCTGGGCAAACACGACGGATTGTACTTTTATACCATTGGCCAGAGAAAGGGAATAAAAGTTTCGAATGGGCCGTTTTATGTCGTTGGAAAAGATTTGAAGAAAAATTGGCTGATTGTCTCAAAAAACGAAAAAGATTTGCAAAAGAAAGATGCCAGGGTTAAAGATATTAATTGGATTCTAGACAAAGTGCCAGAACTGCCCATGAAAGTAGAAGTAAAAATTCGTTATCGCAGTAAACCCGCGTCAGCGGCAATAAGTAAAAATTTGAAAACTGCAATTTACAATCTAAAATTTACCCGTCCCCAAAGGGCTATAACTCCCGGCCAGTCGGCGGTATTCTACAAAGGAGATGAGCTTTTGGGAGGAGGAGTGATTATTTGATTATCTCTTGACAACATTTCTGGATGAGCTATTATCCACATTGTACCTATACCTATGGTCGGGGTACAGTATAATGAACAATAGACAATAATCAAATGATTAAACACTGCAAATGTAATCTTCGAAAAACTAAAAACGAATTTTGTGATCATTGTGGAAAACAAAAAGATGAATGTGTTTGCGATAATATAAAGGGAAAAATTAATTTTAAACACACATATGACAGAAAAAAAACAAAAAACTCTTATTAATTTTAAAAAAGCGCAGAGTCTGATTTCCAAGGTAATCAAAATGACCGAAGACAATGAATACTGCATTAATATTATGCAGCAAAATTTGGCTGTTATCGGTCTTTTAAAATCCGCTCATCAAATGTTAATGGAGGGACATTTGAAAAATTGTTTTAAAAAAGCAATGGAGACGAAAAACGAAAGAAGAAAAAAAGAAATGATTGAAGAAATTTTAAAAGTCACAAATTTACTCAGTAAATAATTAAATATTAAATTTATATGGCAAATAAAATGAAAGAACATATTTATTATGTTAAGGGGATGCATTGCGCTTCCTGCGAAATATTAATCGAAAAAAAACTACTGGAGCTGAAGGGGATTGAATCGGTGGAGGCTTCCGCAGACAAAGGTGAAGTTATCGTTGAATCCGAGGGCGAAGTTCCGGAGACTGAAAAATTAAACGGTCTATTTAAAAAAGAAGGATATATCTTTTCCGAATCGTCCGTCGAACCTAAGACTAGATTTGATTTGAAAAATTTCTTTATAAATTTAGGAATTGGATTATTAATCATTGTCGGATTTGTCGCGTTAAGCAGGTCGGGTTTGTCGGAGTTAGTCAATACCACTTCCAAGTCTTCTTTGCCGGTATTCTTTTTTTTCGGCTTGGTAGCAGGACTTTCAAGCTGTGCAGCTTTGGTCGGAGGACTGATTTTATCCATGTCTAAACAATGGGATGATTTATATTCTAAGGGCGAGCATTCTTTTTCGAGGAAAATGCAACCCCACTTGATATTCAATTCCGGGAGAATTATCTCTTACGTCCTTCTGGGAGCTTTATTGGGAGCAATCGGAAGCAGACTGCAAATTTCTTTGGAATTTACTTCGATTCTGGTTATTGCAGTTTCTTTAATAATGGTGATTTTGGGACTCCAAATGTTGGGCATTAAGGCTTTGAGCAAATTCCAAATTACGATGCCGAGAATAATTACGAGAAAGGTTGCCGACGAGTCGAATTTTAAAGGCCGTTATATGCCGTTTTTAATGGGAGCGCTTACCTTTTTTCTACCTTGCGGGTTCACAATAACAGCGCAGGGAATGGCATTGATTTCCGGAAGCGCCATCCAGGGTGGGCTGATTATGCTGTTTTTTGTTTTGGGAACCCTGCCGATGCTACTTTTTATCGGTTTTTCCAGCGTAAAATTTGCCGAAAAACCGCATCTATCCAGCAGATTTTTGAGGGTTGCCGGTGTTTTGGTTTTATTTTTCGCTTTTTTCAATATTAACAATCAGTTGAATGTTTTGGGCGCTCCGAATTTTAACAGCTTAGTCTCAAGGCAAAATTTTTCCAACCAAACCAATCAAATTGATGAAAAGGATTTTCCGCCTATCGTTAACGGCAAACAGATCTTAAAAATGAATGCCTCGGCCTCCGGATATACGCCAAATTATTTCAAGGTAAAGGCGGGAATTCCTGTCAGATGGGAAATCACCGATAAGGGGACAAGCGGTTGCACAAATGCCGTTATCTCCAGAAATTTATTCGACGGGCAAATCAGTTTGACTCCGGGCCAAACCAGCGTTAAAGAATTTACTCCGACAACTCCTGGAAAATATAAATTCAGCTGCTGGATGGGTATGATTTCTGGAACGATTGAAGTTATTAATACTGATTCTTCACAAGGAATCCAGGGATCTTCAAACGGCGTAAATGCTCAAGTTAACGGTGATATTATTCCTTCGGGGGCGACTGGGTGCGGTTGCGGGGGGGGAGGGAGCGGGAGTTGTTCAATTTCCAAATAAATTATATGTCAAAAATTATTCTCAACATTTCCGGTATGCATTGCGCCTCTTGCGTTGCCAATATTGAAAGGGCTATCGGCAAAGAAGCAGGAGTTAAAAAAATCAGCGTTAATCTAGCTACTGAAAAGGCGTATTTGGAATTTGAGTCCAAAGAAATCAGCATTGCAACTATAAAGGAAAAAATAGCAAAATTGGGATATAAAGCAGAAGAAGAAATGGAAATGGAAATGTCTGCCAGTCACGACCACCACAAAGCGGAATCGGAAAAAGAAATTCAAAAATTAAAAAAACGCTTTATTCTGGCTTTGATTTTCGGTTTCCCGATTGTTTATATAGTGATGGGAGGTATCATCGGTCTTCCCGTGCCGGAATTTTTTGAGGATTACGTAATTCCTATTCAATTTATTTTATCCACGGCCGTTATTTTGGTTTGTTTTGAGATATGGTCTTCCGGTTTTAAAAACTTACTGAGATTGCGTCCCGACATGAATTCCCTGATTTTTATCGGGACGGCCGCAGCTTATTTTTACAGTATAGCCATATCGGTTGTTTCGATTTTTACGAAAACAACGATGGGAAATTTATATTACGAAAGCGCGGTTTTTATTTTGATTTTTATAGTACTAGGAGATTATCTGGAGGCCGTGACTAAAGGCAAAACAGGAGATGCCATAAAAAAATTAATGGGGCTACAGCCCAAAGAGGCTACGATTATAAAAGACGGCAAAGAGGTAACGATTCCCATTTCTGAAGTGAAAGTGGGAGATATCATACTCATTCGGCCAGGCGAAAAGATTCCCGTTGACGGAACCGTGATTGACGGATATTCGGGAGTGGATGAAAAAGCGATTACTGGCGAAAGCATTCCCGTTGAAAAGAAAAAAGGGGATCAGCTAATAGGTGCCACTATAAACAAAACGGGTGTATTGAAATTTCAAGCCACCAGAGTGGGTAAAGATACTATGCTGGCTCAAATCGTAAAAACAGTTGAGGAAGCGATGGGATCTAAGGCCCCCATACAATTATTGGCCGACAAAGTTTCATTTTATTTCGTTCCTGGTGTTATCGCAGTTGCTATTTTGTCTTTAATTGTTTGGATTCTGGCCGGGCAGCCGTTTTCTTTTGCTTTAGTTATTTTTGTGACAGTTTTGATTATCGCCTGTCCTTGTGCCTTGGGATTGGCGACGCCGACGGCAGTTATGATGGGGACGGGGTTGGCCGCAAAATACGGTATTTTAATCAAAAGCGGCAAAGCTCTCCAGGTGGCTCGCAATGTCAATATCGTTATTTTTGATAAGACAGGTACTTTGACAAAAGGCGAGCCAATAGTCACTGATGTAGTCAAAACTAAAGAGGAATTTAATGAAAATGACATATTGCGCCTAGCCGCGTCGGTTGAAAAAAATTCAGAGCATCCTTTGGCTCAAGCCATTGTAAATAAAGCTCAGGAGGAGAATCTGCAAGCTGGAGAAGTGACTGATTTCCAGGCGGTTCCCGGCAAAGGAGTTTCCGCCAATTTTGATAAAAAACCTATATTGTTCGGAACGAGAAAATTGATGGCGGAAAATAAAATCGACCAAAAATTTATTGAGGAAAAATTAATTTCTTTGGAAAATCAGGGGAAAACGGCGATGATTTTAGCCTTTGATGATGAAATTGTCGGCGTGATAGCCGTTGCCGATACGCTGAAAGAATATTCTAAAGAAGCCGTTGACATGCTTCATAAAATGGGAAAACAGGCCGCCATTATTACCGGAGATAACAGGAGGGTTGGGGAAGCGATAGCAAAACAAGTGGGGATTGATCGGGTTTTAGCTGAAGTTCTTCCGCAGGGAAAAGCAGCTGAAATTAAAAAACTCCAGCAGGAAGGAAACGTAGTGGCCATGGTGGGAGACGGTATCAATGATGCGCCGGCTTTAGCTCAAGCTGATTTGGGAATTGCTCTGGGTTCGGGAACTGATATTGCCATGGAAACAGGGGAAATTGTTTTGATTAAAGATGATTTGCGGGACGTCATTACAGCCATTGATTTAAGCGGTTACACTCTAAAGAAAATTAAGCAGGGGCTTTTCTGGGCGTTTTTTTACAATATCGTCGGTATCCCGGTAGCCGCCGGGGTATTATATCCATCCACGGGATTTCTTTTGAATCCCATGATTGCGGCTGCAGCCATGGCTTTTTCTTCGGTTTCCGTCGTTTCCAACGCTCTTTTAATGAAACGATACCGGATGAAATTATAACTTCAGAGTTGATTTCATTTATTTTTTCTGATTAAATATATAATGATGAAGAAAGGTTTTTTCATATTTTTAATTCTTATATTTCTGTTCGGCGGTTTTAATTCAGTTTTTTCACAATCTGGAAAGGTTCAGATTGATTTTTTCTACAGTGAAACCTGTCCGCACTGCAAGGCGGAAAAGGGATTTTTGGATACTTTGGCGGAAAAATATCCGGAAGTTGTGATAAACCGATATGAAGTGATAAATAATACGGATAACCAGAAAATTCTGAATGATTTTTACGGAAGATATCAGGTGCCCGAAAGAGAAATGGGGTTTGTGCCCGTGACTTTCACCTCGACGAAATACTTTGTGGGTTTTTCCGATTCAATCGGGAAGGAAATTGAGAGTTGCATCAGGGAATGCTTAGGACAGGAGGCAACTTCTTCCCAGACAATAAAAGTTCCCTTTTTTGGCGAAATTGAGGTTTCCAAAATATCTCTGCCGGTTCTAACGATAGTTCTTGGAACTTTGGACGGATTTAATCCATGCGCAATGTGGATTCTGCTGGTTTTGGTTTCTTTACTTTTGTCTTTGAAATCCCGGAAAAAAATAGCCATAGTCGGCGGTACATTCATCCTTGCCGAAGGGCTACTTTATTTCCTGATGATGTCTGCTTGGCTCAACATATTTTTGGCAATGAGCTTCGTTTCCATAACCAGGGTTATAATCGGCATTTTCGGCGTTGCCTTCGGGGTGATGCGTGTCCGCGATTTCTTTTTGTGGAAACCGGGCGTCTGCAAGGTTGTTGATGAAAAATCACAGAATAAGATAATGGACAGGATAAACAGGATTCTGAAACCTTCCGCGGTGCCGGCGACCATTTTGGGCGTAATTGCTTTGGCTTTCGGGACTAATTTGATTGAATTTTTCTGTTCAGCCGGATTTCCCACGATTTTCACCCGGGTTTTGGCTCTTCAGGATATAAGCACGGTCCAATATTATCTGTACCTTGTCTTCTACAACATATTTTATATGCTGGACGATTTCGTAGTATTCGGGGCTGCTTTCTTTACGCTATCTCATTTCAATTTTTCCGATAAATATAACAGGTACTCGACGCTGATCGCCGGGCTTCTTATATTGATTCTGGGAGTTCTGCTCATCTTCAAACCGGAAGTTTTGATGTTTGTGTAGGGAAGATTATTTATGAAAATAAGAACCTCGCCTTCGGCGAGAACCTTGATTACAATATGAAAATAAGAACCTCGCCTTCGGCGAGAACCTTGATTCCATAAATTTTCACTTCGTTCAAATTTATGAAAATAACCAAAGATACAACTTTATCTGCCATTATGAAAGTTCCTGACGCTGAAAAAATTCTGGCAAAGCATAATTTGCCGTGTTTGACCTGCCCTTTTGCGAAAATGGAGATGGAGAAACTGAAGTTGGGCCAAATTTGCGAGATGTACGGCATAAACTTGGAGAAATTACTCAAAGACGTTAATAAATCCTGAAAATTTGAACGGCCTTGACATAATTTATGCTTAAATTAAGCTTAATTAAGCAACAAAAGAGTTTAACAACGCCCGCATAACATGCAATTATGCAGGGGAAACACTAAAGGTCGGTTCAAATTTGGAATTAATCTCGATATTAAATCTATGGCAACAGAAGGATACTGCGTAAAGTGCAAGGCAAAAAGAGAGATGAAAGATGAAAGGGAAGTAGAAATGAAAGGAAGGGGAGACACAAAAAGAAGAGCTATGACCGGCACCTGCTCAAATTGCGGAACAAAAATGTTTAGGATTCTCGGGAAAGCATAACTTTTGAGAAAAAGATAGCTATTTGTCAGAAACCGCCGAAAGCGGTTTTTGGCTTTTTATGATATATTGGGGAAATGGCTGGATTAAAAAACAGGAAAATAATTTCCGCAACCGTTGGAACTTTATTTTTATTAAACGCGCTGGCTTGGATTGCGGTTTTTAATCTCAATCAAAAGAAATTTCTTGAAGTCAATTTTTTCAACGTGGGACAAGGAGATGCAATTTTTATCGAGACGTCGCAGCTTCATCAGGTTCTGATTGACGGAGGACCAGATTCTGCCGTTTTGGAAAAGCTCTCTCAGGAGATGCCTTTCTGGGACAGATCCCTTGATATGATAATTCTGACTCATCCCGAAAAAGATCATATCTCCGGATTATTGGAAGTTTTGAAAAGATACAAAGTGGATTATATCGTTTGGAACGGGGTAAAAAGAAAAACGACAGAATACGAAGAATGGCTAAATCTGATTGGAGGAAGCAAAGCGCAGGTGAAAATAGTCCATGCCGGTCAGAAAATAAAATTAGGCGATGCCGTGCTCGACATCATATATCCATTCGAGAATCTGGAAAATAAAGAAATGGACGAAAGCAATGACTCATCGATAGTGATGAAGTTGAAAAACGGGGAAACATCATTCCTGTTTACCGGAGATATTTCAGGCGTTGCGGAAAAAACTATACTTCAGAAAGGAATAGATCTGGATTCGGATGTCTTGAAGGTAAGCCACCATGGAAGTAAAACGGCTGAAAACGAAGATTTCCTTTTTGCCATAAGCCCGATTTTTTCCGTGATATCCGTAGGAAGAAATAATTCGTACGGCCATCCGCATCAGAAAGTATTGGAAAGTTTGGTAAAATTTGCTATAAAAATTCTGAGAACGGATTTGAACGGCGATATCAAAATCATTTCGGACGGGGAAAATTTAAAATTTAATCAAAATTAAATAAACATGATGATTCAGTTTCCGGTTTTCAAAACCAAAATAAAAGGCGTAACAAAAAGATTTGATTTAAACAACCCAAAAGGAAGAAAGGAATATTTTTCTTTGAAAGCTGGCAGAGAGATAAAAGAAATAAGAGATTATTTGAAAAAAGGGAAAACCTTTATTGCTTACCTCGTGGGCAAAAAAAATTCAGGCAAGGGAACTTATGCCAAAATGTTTGACGAAGTAGTCGATCCGAAAAGGATAGAACATTTTTCCATAGGAGACATGATAAGAGAAGTGGATGAAGAGCTAAAAGATAAACAAAAAAGAAAAAAGCTTATTGCCTATCTTGAAAAAAAATACCGGGGGTGGCATTCGGTAAAAGAATTAATTGCCCTTCTCGAAAAAAGGAGCACCAAAACCCTCTTGCCGACAGAATTGATTTTAGACTTGGTCAAAAAGGAAATCCAAGAAAGAAAAAAGAAAGCCATTTTCATAGACGGTTTTCCTCGTGATTTGGACCAAATAAATTTCACTTTGTTTTTCAGGGATCTTATCGGATACAGGGACGACCCGGACATATTCGTGTTGATAGACGTTCCTGAAAAGGTGATTGACGAAAGAATAAAATGGAGGAGAATTTGTCCGGTTTGCAAAACATCGAGGGGCCTGACATTATTGCCCACATCAAAAATCGGTTATGATGCAAAGCAGAAAAATTTTTATTTGATATGCGATAATTCGACATGCAGGGGAACGAAAATGATTGCAAAAGAAGGAGATGAGCTGGGAACTGCACCAATAAAAGAGAGACTTAAAAAAGACGAAAAATTGATTGAACAAGCTTTTCATCTTTACGGCATTCCTAAGGTGCTCTTGAGAAATTCATTGCCGGCGAAAGACGCCAAAAAATACGTTGATGATTACGAAATAACTCCGGAATACGTTTATAAATGGGACGAAAAAACGAAAAAAGTAAAAATAATTGAAAAACCGTGGCTTATAAAAGACGACAGAGGGGTAAAATCGGTAAGCTTGTTGGCGCCTGCGGTTGTGGTTTCACTTATCAAACAAATGGCTGGGTTGTTAAAATTATAATAATGATACTTTCGGAATTTTCGTTTACGAAACTTCCTCAAATAATCTCTCGCCAGGGGATAGAAATTATTAAAAATTTTATTGACAGCTTTTTGGGCCTAATGGTAAAATATAAGTGGTCCTGTCCTTCTAGTTAAATTCTGGGACAAACGCTTTTTACGGGAGTTCGAAATGATTGCGGTCCTCGGACCGCATCTAGAACACCCACTTGAATCTTTTCTCCAGAATTACTACCTGGAAGAAAACAGGGCCAAACAAAAAACCCGTTCAACGGGTTTTTTGTTTTAATTCGGGGTGCCGGGAATTGAACCCGGTTTACTACCACCCCAAGGTAGCGTACTGCCGGTATACTACACCCCGCAGGCAACTACTTTTTCTTTCCCATCGCTTTTATGCATTTTGTGCAAGCAAGCGCCCTCTTGCCGGACGGCAATCTTGTCCATTGCAAATTCGGCCGTTTTTTCTTTTTAACGGTGGGATTGTATTTGCCTCGGAGTTTTACCAGCTTCCAGGCATAAGAATATTTTTTATCGCAGATAGCGCATGTTTTCATAATGATTCAATGTTATAACTTTTTAATATTTTTGGCAATATGTTAAGCTGTAATATGATAGCACAAAACAAATATAAATGTTAATCACTTTTTTTTCGCTGATAGTTCTGATACTTTCGGTTATGATCCATGAAATCGCCCATGGCAGTATGGCTTTTTATTTGGGGGATAATACCGCAAAACGCGAGGGGAGACTGACATTAAATCCGCTAAAGCATTTGGATCCCTTAGGTTCAGTCATTCTGCCGCTGATGTTGGCCATAATGGGAAGTCCGTTTGTTGTCGGATGGGCAAAACCCGTACCGATAAATCCCTATAATTTTCGTGACCAGAAATGGGGAGAACTGAAAGTGTCAATCGCTGGGCCTGCGGCAAATTTTTTAGTAGCAATAATTTTCGGATTGCTGATAAGATTTTTCCCAATTTCAGAACCCCTTTTTGACTCATTTAGAATAATCGTAGTTTTAAACTTAGTTCTAGGAATATTCAACCTGATTCCCGTTCCGCCCCTCGACGGTTCATGGATCCTCATGACTGTCTTACCAGAAAAATTCGCCAATTTCAAAATTCTTTTGCGCCAGTATGGAATTTTCATTCTGATTTTCCTTATTTTTTTCTCAGGGCTGGACTGGATTTTTTCAATTGCGGCAGTTTTTTTCAGATTGGTTTCCGGGCATCCGTTGTAAATGTATTGACTAATATTTTGCTATCTGATAAACTAATCGCATACCTTAAAGGATATCAGTTTTTAGCAATAGCGAGGAAACGAGATCCTGCAAAAGCAGGTTCTTCTTTTGAAAAGAAGATTCTAAAAATGACTTCCCACATCGGAGAGGGGTCGGGAGAACAGACAGTTCTCCCGTATAGGAAAATATAGTATATATATTCTTCCTTACAGTCAAAATATTAAAAACCGAGGGTTGTTAAGGAGCGAGCCCGAAGCCAAAGCGCCCGCGAAGCGGGAAAGGGCGAGCGATTTTATTTGAATTATTACTATGCCAACAGTAAGACAATTAATTAAAAAAGGAAGGGACAAAAAAAA
>JAZDIT010000012.1:0-3937 GCA_043804755.1 Patescibacteria group bacterium
AATTAATCCCAAAAAAGAAAAAAATATATCGAATAATCTTTTGATCATTTTTTTGGCTCCGCAAAAATAAATATTACCTTAAATGAGTATTTTCTCAAGAATGGAATCTTTAGTAATATTTTATCCACTCGTTCTAAAAAATCTATAATGCCACATCCTAAAAATTTTTGAAAAGGCACTGCCGCCAAATCGAACAAATGATAGAAATGCATTTCTGTTTTTTTGAAATATTGTTTTGCCGCTTCTACATCACTCATCTTTAAAATATTACTGACTGTATGCTGAGTTTTTAAACCGCGTACTAGCTTTATTTTCCTATTCAAGTTCAATAACGGATTATGCCCGAGTGTATCAATGCTTATGAAATATCCGTCTGGTTTTAAGACTCTGGCCACTTCAGGATATGCTTTTTTACGATCCAAACATGCAAGCGTACCGCAATTGAAGACGATATCAAAAAAATTATCGGGAAATTCCGTCCTTTCGCAATCCATCCGCAAAAATTCTGTCCTTTCTTCGATTCTCTCTCGTTTTGCCCATTCTTTAGCAATCTCCAATAATTTTTCCGAAATATCAATCCCATAAACTTTTGCTCCACATTTTGCGGGAAAAATAGAATGAACACCCATTCCGCAACCATAATCCAAAAACCGTATCATTTCTCCTTTTTTATCACTAATGAGTTTTTTAATTTTTTCCTCAATAAAACGAAAAGGGATGCCGACAATCTTACCGCAACTCGCCGAACCATATCCAAAATGAAAATTGATATAATTTTTTTTAATTACTTCTTCAGCATGTTTGTCAGAATGATTTTTTTCAATTTTTTTTCTCAATTCAATCATAATTATATTCTATTATATTTTTAAAATTATTTTGATTATCCCCCACAAAGATCCGAGTCCATAGCCGATGTGTCTGGATGTAAACACGATTGGCATCACAAAAAAGTACTTGATACCTTTTTGTATGGCTATTCTGAAAGAAAAATATAAGTTCACAATAAAATAAACCAAAAAAATCAAATCAAATGTCAGTCTTACCACCCAGAAAAATATTCCAAGAATTAATGTTAAAAGCAAGCTTAAAACGAAAAACAAAGGAATCAGATGCCTTACGGATAACGAGAAAAATCCGAATTTGAATGAATAAGTGGACCAGATTCCGTCTGTGAAATTATGTTCAAAAAAACTTCCCAAATTATCGCTTGAAGGATAATAATATGCAATAATATCGGGCGCCAAAAGGATTTTCCCTCCGGCCTTTCTCAATCTTGAATTCAATTCATAATCTTCTATCTTGGCCATTTTTTCATCAAAGCCTCCCAACTTTTCCAGGGTCTTTTTTTGGTAGCATCCGAAGGCGACCGTATCCACCCACCTGGGTTTATCCGAACCTATCCGAAAGTATGAAGCTCCGGCTCCGAAAGGATGGGACAGGGAAATGGCGATGGCCTTAGAAACAAGCGTATCTTTTGCCGGAATGGTTTTAAGAACTCCCCCAACGTTATCAGCACCGGATTCCAGGAGATGTTTTACGCATTTTGAAATATAATCTTTCGCATAAACCGCATGGGCGTCCATTTTTATTATGATTTCGCCATTGGATTCCTTGATTCCCAAATTCATGGCGGCCGGAGTGATTATTTTAGGGTTCTCGATTAATCGTATACCGGAACCGGAATTTTTGGATTTTACATTCTCTATAATTTCTTTGGTTTTATCTTTGCTCATCCCGTCCATTACCAAAACCTCCAATCTCTCTTTCGGATAATCGTTTGAGATAATTGATTCCAGACATTCGGCTATGAATCTTTCCTCGTTGCGACAGGGGACTATTACTGAAACGAATGGTATTTTATCACCGTTCATATTTTAGCCAATTTTTTGATAATCTCTTCTTTTATTTTGTTTGAAACCGCCTCAGGCGGTTCTTCGGCATTTACGAAAACAGTTCTTGTTAATTTTGTAATTTCCTTATTCCGGAAAACACTAAGCTGTCTTTTTATCTCTTCCAAACTTAATTCTTTTTTCCGCGAATATATCGTTCCGGGATTGGCGCTTAGGACAAAAAGCAAACCGGGACGCGGAATCATCCGAGATATCGTAAAAAATAGCTGCAGGGGAAAACTGTGTTTTGTATTTAAAGTGACGAAGTCATAAAAATAGCGGTCAAAAAAAATCAGGTTGCCGCGCAATTTTAACCAGAAAATCCAAGGCCATGCGAGAAAATATTCCAAACCATAATAAAGAATTGAAAATATCGCCCGTAATTGTCCAACTTCGTTGTTCCCAGGAAGAGCGATTTTTTGAAAAGCATCTTTCCTGAAAATGCGCCGATATACGTTCCCCCATTCCGGGAAAAATCCGAAATGGCCGTGGTAAAGATATGTTTTCTTAAAATAAAATTCCTTCATCTCTCGTATTAGATCCAGACAAGTTGTGGTTTTCCCGACTCCGTCGGGCCCAATTACAGCAATAACCATTCCTTCGGAAGAAAATATTTTCTTTAGATGTCCGATAATAAATCCAAAAAGATCTGACGCTTGTTTCAATGGATTACGGAAAATGTCGGCGAAGATCAGTCCGGCAAACCATTTCTTCCTCTTTTTTATGGCTTCCTGCCAGTTACCTTCCGCACAAATCCGAAACATATCTTTTATGGTTTTTTCACCAAAGTAGGGGTTCAATGTCCCAATAAAATTATCTCTGTCGCTTTTCGCCAGAATCGGAATCCGCGGAACATATCTTTCTTTTATATGCGGATGGCTGAATAATTCTTTTACAAAGACGGTTGCCGCTTCTCCTCCCGGAGGAATGACAAAAAAATCTTTTTTATGATATTTTATTCTTTTTTCCAGCAAAAATTTACTGCTTGCCCATACAAAACCCTTTGTCGACAATTCCGTGCAAGCGTCTATCCAAAAGCCTGAAAACGGATTATTCCGATAAATGAAATAGGAATCGCAGTGCGGCTGCCGGAACTTCAGAAGTAGATGACTTTTCGATTCCCGAATAGCATCTTTAAGGGCATTGTAGAATTCGACTTTGCTTCTTTCCCCTATCAACAAGTCGACGTCGCTTCCTTCAAGTGGCGCATCCGGTAAGGTTTCGTAGTTCCGCAGAACTGCGTAAGAAATTCCTATTTCATTAAGAAGATTGAATAAAGAAAGAATTATCCCTTTATTTTGATTCATATTCGGCTCGCCCTTTGAATGGCAAATATTACACTGCCCAACATTACAATCACCTGCCCCAGGAAATAAGCGGCGGTATATAACCCCAGGAAATTGAAAATTGCAGCCAGAATGAAAATCGGATGAGCCAGACTGTATATGCCTAAGAATTTGATTATTATCTTATATAAAATATTCCCACCAACGGAAACTCCGTCGCTCCCGCCGAAAACAGATTCGAGATGCCTGTTTATCAAATGCCGAAAAATAATGGACAATGAAGTAAGCAACCCCATGGTCAGGAAAATTGACGGTGAAATGTCTAAAAAGCCGGGTAAAAATCCGGGGTTTTGGGAAGCTGCAAAGCCTATGCTTGAAAAAAACAAGACTGCCATCATTTCGCCGTTCAGTTCCTCTAAAAATTTCCCGAAGGAAGAAACCTGGTTGCGATATCTGGCCACCAAACCGTCGGTTTTATCCAAAATCAGCCACACTTGGATGAGACAGGCGCCGAAAATCACCTGCCAATACTGCCCAGCCAGGATGAAAATTGCCCCAACAACGCCTGCAAAAATCGAAAGTATTGAAATCTGGTTTGCCGAGGCATTTATTTTCAAGAAAAACGGCGCAATAAGAAAAGCGATTTTCCGACCGAAATAATGTTCCCAGACGGTTTCTTTATTCGCTTTTTCTTTCTCGGGCGGATAGATTTCCGAATTGACTCTAAAACTTAATTTTTCCTGCATGGTCGTTTATTTTTTT
>JAZDIT010000013.1:0-12116 GCA_043804755.1 Patescibacteria group bacterium
GATTTTTGCGGCTTTCGATACTTCGTTCACTCCGTTTCTTTCGCAGATATTCCAAATATTATCCGCTGTTTCCATCGAAAAAATAGCCTCTTTTAAATCCGACGGAAGTTTTTCAAAAAATTCCCAATTTTGTTCTTTTGTATATTCTTTTAGCATAAGATTTTTTTACCGGTTTTCTTACTTTTTCTGTCGTTTTTGCTGAGAAACCTGCAGGTCATTGGCATCAGCGATGGAATCTATAAGATGCCTTAGTCTTCCCATTTCTGCTATATCAGCTTGCGTTCTTGCCGGTTTACTTGAAAGCTCTCTTAAACGGTCGTTTAATTTACCGATATCTTCAATTATTTTATCTGTTCCAGTTAATTTAGACTGAGCGTACCTTTGGGTCAGCCTGTTGATATTTTTAATATCTTCACCTCCTTTGAGGGGAGACATACCCAATCCTTGTGCGGCAGAGCTTGCTAAATAGCGAGGGAGAGCAAGATTCTTTCCCTCAGCAGGATTAATATACCAATCAACTCCTTTATTATCTGCAAACTTCTGGAGGGCATCGGTGAAGTCTCTCCCAAGATTTCTGCCGGCGGTAGACACTTGGTTTCCTCCCCAAAACTTATTAGCAGCTTCCATTAAAGCAGAATCTTTCCACCAACCTTTTTGTAATTGTTTTATATCTTCTTCACTCTTTGCACGCGCAATAATTTTGTTCTGAAGTGTTCCATATTCTTTCCTATCGTCTTCATCAATGCCGCCAATTAGTTTATCAGGATCTGTAGAAAGAAAATTGGCAGTAGTGGCGTCTTTTATCCTGGCAAATTCCTTTAATATTCCAGTTTTGTTTCGAATATTACCTCCTTCGAGTTTTTCGATAGCATCACTATCCTCCGCTTGGGTATAATATCCGTAAGCGTCGATCATCTCTTCGTCAGAAAGAGGCGAGGTAACAAATTTATCATCGGTGGCATGTCCGATTTGTTTTTTGTCCATTATGGCAGATATAATTGCCGCTTTTTCAGCTTTAGTTTTGCCTCTTGTGCGCATGACACCCAAGTTTTCATCGACGCCTCGTTTCATCGCTTCGTCATGGGCGGTTTTTGCGGCTTCTTGCTCAGATTTTGTGATCCCTCTCATACCGGAAATCCCAACAGTGCGTTGTGCATCGCCAACCACGGAAGCCATTGTTCTTTTTGCCCAACCACTAATTCCCTTTTGACTTTTCCCCCAAGCAGGATTCGCAGAACTTGCCAATCCCTGAAGACTTTGCCTGACGTCCTTAGGTATTTTGTCTCCGATAAAGGCTTTGCTCCTCCGTGCCGCAAAATTACCGACATTTTTCCCAGCCTTCTTTCCAAATTCCACAATTTTATCGGCTCCCATAGCTCCCGTTTTCAAACTTAAAATGAATCCTGCGACTATGAAAATAAGGGGTATGATATTCGGCAGGAGAGCATTGAAGAAAACAAAACCGCTATCGAACTTAATATTCAGTGTCTGAACACTTTCCTGAACCTTTTCCGCTAAATAAAGGAAAAATCCTCCGGTGACGCCTATAAAACACCATTGCATGAGTTGATTTAGCCACTGATCAAAAAACTTCTTCGTTTGAGGAAGGATATAAGCCACAAAAGCAAGCGGAGAAAGTATAACGAGCATCCATATGGCCACGTATCTTGCGATAAAAATCAGGCAGAACATTCCCAAAATCATAATGAGTACGAAATTGAAAACAATAAGCACCACAGTTTGCATTATGATGTCTAACTGTTTAGTCAAGCTGAGCATTCCCGATGTAAAATAAGTGGCCAAGTTGTTGCCGATGTCGTTGAGTGTATTAATGAAATTTTTCGAACCGGTTAAGGGTGCAGTAAAATAATGCATCAGAATGTTTGAGGCATCCACAACCAAGCCAATCAGTACCGGTGCAAAATTTATCAACAGCGCTATTATCACTAAGTTCACCAAAAGTTTTTGTGTCTTGACTCCTCCTATTCTTAAAATGGTTTGAAAAGCGATATATACCAATATCAAAACCAGAATCATATTAACGAAACTCTGGGTGACGGATAGTCCGGCCAAAATTACCGGATTATTGGTTGGATCTACCGACGGATCTCCGGGCCTTGTATAACTCCACCTGATAAAATCAGGACTGATAATGAAATTAAGCAAACCTCCCACCAAACTGGATAAAAGACCGCTGATAAGCAGAACAACCTGCAGAATCAGCATCACAAACATATTGGGCAATCCCATGATTGCTCCTGTTATCCAGTCCCAAACCGCGGCTCTTGCAGAGTGAGGAAAAAACAAAATTCCTAAAACTAAAAACGGCAGGAAAGAAAACAGAGGAAATTTCTTGAAATAATAAAAAATTTTGATAGAGAGGTTGGTCATTTAATTATTATAATATAATACCACGAATTGATTAATAGGTGGAAGCCAATTTTACCCAATCTTCCACATTTAAAGTTTCGGCTCTTCGAGTCGGCTGGATGTTATTTTCCGAAAGCCAAAAAACAACCTTTTCTTTACTTAATTTTAAACCTTTGGACAGATTATTCAAAATCTGTTTTCTCGGCTGAGAAAATCCCGATTTAACAATCCTGAAAAACAGATCTGTGTTTACCGTTTGCTGTTTACTGTTTACTGCTATCTTGATAATTGCGCTATCTACGTTCGGTTGCGGCCAGAAGGACCTTTTGGAAATATAAACTACAATTTTCGGAGCCGCATAAAACTGGACGGAAACCGCCAAAAGATTCATCCTGGGAGGTTTTGCACAAATCCTCTGTGCCACCTCTTTCTGGACTATAAAAACCATCTCTTTCGGAGGATTTTTCGCTTCCAAAAAGCTTCTTATAATCGGAGCCGTCAGGTAAAAGGGTAGGTTGGCGGCTACTTTATAACCGTTAGATTTAAGATTAAAGTTTTCAGATTTAGAGATCCTGGCGTCTCCCTGGACAATCTCAATATTTTTAAGACCCGCAAGCGTTTCCTCCAGAATTTCCAGCATTTTGGGATCCTTCTCTATAGCTATAACCTTTCTGGCCTTTTCGGCTAATTCCCGGGTCAAAGTGCCTATTCCCGGACCGATTTCCAGGATAATATCCTCTTTTTTAACGGCTGCCGCTTCAATGAAGCGTTTTATAACCCCTTTATCAACCAAAAAATTCTGCCCAAACTTCTTTTGGGCTCGCGCTGCATGCTTTTTAAGCAGATTTTGAACGGTTATTCTTGAATTTAAGTTCGTTAAAGCGTCCATTAGCCCATTCTACTACATTTACCCCGCGTAAGGGAAACTCCACTAGTTTTCCACAGAAGCCCTTGACTTCGGTTTTGAACGGAGTAGATTAGAACAAACGGCTCTTTCCCGCGCAAATTCAGGTATCCCCAGGCTCGCAGGGCAAAAAACCATTCCTACCTTATCCAAACGTTTTTCGAATAAAATAACCACAAAATTCAAGGGTTTCATCAAGGACCCCTTTTTCTATTTAGCAACAGTCGCAGCTTTTCTGCTTATTTTGGCATCTTTTGTGCCCAGAGTGTGGGGAGGAGGGTCAGCATCTTCCGTTAATCTGATTTCGGACCAGATTCAGCTTGATTCGGCATCCAATAATTCATATGCCGCGGCAGCCGTTTTACAACAAGAATCTCCCGATTTTACCTTAATCCATGGGAACAGCCTTTTGGCAGTAGCTCCTCCCATGACGGTTACTCCGCAGGTTTTGGGAGCAATTTTGGGTGAAACGGAAGCTACCAGACGGGAAATTATCGAATATGAGGTCAAATCCGGCGACACCTTTAGCGGAATTGCCGAAAATTTCGGCATTTCCCTGAACACAATTCTTTGGGCAAATAATTTGAGCAAGGGTTCAACGCTGAAAGCCGGGCAAAAACTCGTAATTGCACCAGTTTCCGGAGTAATTTACCACGTTAAGTCCGGAGATACGGTATCGGAAATCGCGGATAAATACAAAGCCAAAGCTGATGAGATAGTTGCTTTTAACGAGCTTTCTTCAGAAGGAGATATCTTTATCGGGGATATTCTGGTTATCCCGGATGGCACAATGCCGGCTACGGTCTCCGCCTTGTCCTATGTACAAGTGCCGGTTGCTTCAAGCTATTTCATATGTCCTATCGCGGCCCCCTGCCGTATTACTCAAAGACTTCACTGGTATAATGCGGTAGATTTCAGTCATGGAAAGTGCGGTGATTCCATTTATGCGGCCGCAGGGGGAACGGTTACATCAATAAAATACGGATGGAATGGCGGCGGAGGTAATACCATTACTATTTTGCATCCCAACGGAGTGGCAACGAGCTATGGTCATGTTCAGGCAGTTTTGGTAAGTCCGGGAGATCAGGTTTACCAGGGCCAGATAATCGCTTTAGTGGGCGGCCAGCCGGGAACCCCGGGCTCCGGGTTGTCAACAGGATGCCATGTCCATTTTGCCGTCCACGGCGGGAACAATCCTTTCTCAAAATAGCTGTAAAATAAGGAACGATGAATAATAAAACCACCTTGCAAGGGCGGTTTTTGTTTTATGACTCATCTTTTACTCGGTACATCAGCGCTTCGGCCACATGGTCAAAAAGTATATTGCCCGACTGGGATAGGTCAGCGATTGTCCTAGCTAGTTTTAAAACCCTATGGTATCCTCTTGCCGAAATCCTTCCGGAATCAACGTATTTTCGCAACAGATCCTGGGATTTCAAATCGATTTGGCAGTGTTTTTTGATTTCCGGTATCCCCATTTCGGAATTGGTCAGGATACCCGCCTCTCCAAATCTTTCTTTTTGAAACATACGGGCGAATTCAACTTTCTGTCTTATTTTCTGGCTTGAATTTTCTTCGTCAGGAGAAGTGAGTTTTTCATATTTTAAAGGTGGGACGTCGATAAAGAGATCGATTCTGTCCATAAGAGGCCCTGAAAGTTTCCTTCTGTACATCGATATCTGCGACTGGCTACATGTACATTTTTTAACAGGATCATTCAGATATCCGCAGGGACATGGATTGGTTGCGGCAACGAGCATAAACCGGGCCGGCAGATTCATTACGGTTTTGGCGCGCAAAACCGTCACTTCCCCTTCTTCAAGCGGCTGTCTCAGCGATTCCAGGGCATCGCGGTGGAATTCGGGAAATTCATCAAGGAATAAGACACCTCTGTGGGCTAAGGTGATTTCTCCCGGCCTCGGAGGATTTCCGCCTCCGATCAAGGCAGCCTCGGAAGAGGTGTGATGGGGAGAACGGAACGGCCGCAGGTTGATCAGCGGTTTGCCCTGGGGCAAAAATCCGCTTACGCTGTATATTTTTGTGACTTCCAAAGTTTCGTTAAAAGACAGGGGAGGTAATATGGAAATTATTGATTTTGCCAGAAGGGTTTTGCCCGTTCCCGGAGGGCCGGAAAATAAAATATTGTGCGAGCCGGCTGCGGCAATCTCCAAAGCTCTTTTTGCGTATTCCTGGCCTTTTACGCATCCCAAATCCATGGGGAAGATCGGATTTCCCAGAAATTCCTCTATATTTGTTTCGGCGGGAGTAATATCTGTCTTCCCTTCAAGATAAGAAATGGTTTCTTTCAAATTTCCAACGCCGATTACTTTTATTCCTTTTACGAGAGCAGCTTCCTTTGCGTTTTCTTTGGGTAAAATAATTTCGGTGAAATTATTTTTGGCGGCAGACAGGGCAAAAGACAAGCACCCCCTTATAGGTCTGAGTTTTCCGTCCAAAGCCAGTTCTCCCAGGAAAATTCTTCCGTTAAAATCAAAGTTTATCTGTTTTGAAGCCGTTAAAAAACTTAAAGCAATCGGCAGGTCGTACAGAGCCCCTTCTTTTTTGAGGTCGGCCGGAGCCAAAGAAATTAAAACCCTGACCGGCTGGTGGTGCGGGGATTTAAAAAGAGAACTTTTAATCGCCGAATCAACCCTTTCTTTCGATTCCTGAACGGCTTTGTCCGGAAGGCCGACAATATTAAAGCAGGGAAGCCCGTAAGAAACGTCGGCTTCCACTTCAACGATTTGGGCGTCGAGCCCCACTATGGCTGCGGAATATACTTTTGAAGGCATTCATTCATTATAAATCGCAATGAGAGAACTTGAAAGTATTTTCTATCTTGACATTTTTAGTTTATTAAATATAATAATCCCGGTACCTAAAATCTAAAGAAAGAGGTGGAAGGATTGTTTATATTCAAAAAGCTTTCAGAATTCAAGGAAGGGGGGTTGGCTCTGCTGACTCTCCGAGCTACCAATGCCGTACTGGTACGGAGAGGAGATACTGCCTATCTGGTGGTAATCCTGCCCGAGAATGATACGGACATTGAGGTAATGACCTCAACCAAAGAGAGACGGGAACACTCCAATACCGTTTCTCCTGAATGGCTTTCAATCAGACTGGAAGAATGGAGAAATGGTTCTCCAAAAGTAACTGTCGCCACGCCCGAGCATCCGCTTGAAATAGTTACTGGAGACGTGTGTGTGATATTGGAGATAGAGGGTCAAGAATATGTCGTGACCTTTTATCGCGATATTCCGCCCAAAGGATACCTGCCTGCCGGGGGTTGTTCCAAAAATAAACGCGGTATCTTCTTCACGCGAGAGACTGCCAATCGAGAAACATTTGAAGAATTTATGGTCGGAAACGATACCGGCACGTTTTACACGCTCGGCCATTCAGCCGAAGCGCAGGCGTGTTTGGAAGAAAATCTTCAGATCTGGGGATTGAAGGCAGATACGATTTTGCACCCGGACGTCATAGAATGGTTTTTCCCGAAGAAAGGCGAAGCGCAGAACCTTATTATCGAACAAGGCGTACGTGAATATCGGACTGAAAACGCCAGCTTTTTCATCGCCCCACAGACGGCATCGGTGGCCATGACACTGTTCTGGAAGGTTAGTATCCCGGCAAAATTGTCCGAACTTCGGTTCTTTGACGGAGAGAAGAGTAAAGATAATTCTCTCCTGAAGAGGCCGGTTCGGCTTACGACCAGGGACGGTAAACCCGTTGCTATATACGTGTATGGCAACGAGGTGATGAATGCCACGTGGCATTTGCCGTCGACAAAAGAACGCGCTACTTTCTAACTTCGCGCGTCCAAATCAACAAAAAAGCGGGACACATAATCCTTATGTGGCCCGCCCTTTATTTTTAAAAAGTTATTCTCCGCAATCCAGACAAAATCTTGATTCAGGCGATACTTCCAACCTCTCAGAAGGAATCTCCTTTCCGCATTTTTCGCATTTTCCGTAACCGCCTTTTTCGATTTTCTCCAAAGCAGTATTTATATTTTTAAGACGTATTTCCAAACTGTGTTCCACTGGCAGAAGGGTACTGTATTCTTCCACTTCATCGGCGGCGGTTTCAAGGCCGGAACTTCCGATTGAATGGGCGTCCAATTTCGGGAATCGGGTATCCCAGTCGCCCGCAATTTTTTCGTCTTTTGTCGCAAATTTCTTTAAATGCTCTTCTACGGCGTTCCTTTCCTGCTCCAATTTTTGCTTTAATTCATCAGCTGCTTTTTTATCCATAATAATTATTTTCTAATATTTATATACCAATACCAAAAAGTTCCCAGGACGGCAAGGAGGGCGATTATAGCTGTGACAAGCAGAATTCTTACCCACACTTTTTCCTTGGGCGAAGATTTTTTCGGCAAGGGTCTGAATACTTCTTCCGGCTGTTTGAATTCCTCTTTCGTTTCTTTCGGGAAAATTCCGCCTTCCTTTTCGGCAGACTGCACTCTGTCCATAAATTTTTTCCTTTGTTCCTCTTCTTTTTTTTGTACTTCTTCCAGTCTTTTTCTTGCGTTTTCTATTTTTGTTTTGTTTTCTTCATCGGCTTTCTCCCCGGCTTCTTTCAGGAATTCTTTCCTTTTTTCAATCACCTGGTTTATATTTTCTCTCGGTTTGAATTCGGGTTTCCTCGGAATTTCTATTTCCGGTTCTTCTGTTTGTTCAGCCGGAATTTCCGGCAAGGGAGTCGGTATTTCCTCTTTTTGGACTACGGCCGCCGGTTCCTGAATTTCTTTTGGTGTTTTTTCCGGTTCGGGAGCCGTGGCAGGTTCGTTCCATTCTGTTGAGACAGGGCTTTCCCACGTGGGAGCTTCTTCTGCCGCCGTTTTTTCAATATAAATTTCCGGCTCTTCGTAAGATTCTCCCAGCTGGGGATTGATTTCTTTAATGCGTTTTTTCAGCCTTTCCTCTTTTCTCATTGAGTCCTGGTAGACTGATTCCAGTTTTTTAACCTGAAGGAATATCACCTGTTTTTTTGTTTCCATTCCACTTCTTTCCCGTTCCAGAGATCCTCTTATTTTTTCAGCGTCCCATCGCCTCTTTTCGGCATCCCTTCTTCCCTGCGGATTTACAGCAGATTTCTCTTCTTCTTCAATTTGTTTTACAGCTTCCTCGGCTTCTTTTTCCTCATCGGAAATTTTTTGGAATTCGTTTGTAATCCTGTTCTTTTCCGAAATGAGAGAATTCCTTTCCGCTTCAACCGGCATTCTTTCCTGTTTTATTCTCGCGACTTCGGACCACAATTTTTCCCTTTCGTCCTCCAGCCCATATCTTTCTTCTTCTGCTAGAATGTTTTTTTTCTTTTCCTTCAGTTCTTCCTCTTTACTAGAAAGTGTTTGATATTCGGTATCGGTTTTTTTTATTTCAACTTCTATGTGTTCCATATTTTCTTCCACCCCCCATCTTTCTTTCTCAATCCCCTCCCTCCGGGTTTCGATTTCCCGTCTTTCGTTTTCTACCTTTTTTCTTTCCTCCATCAGAACGGCCTTGTTTTCCCTTTCTTCGATATTCCTTTTCTGTATTTCAATTTCTTCTTCTCTCTTAAGGATGGGGGTGAGAGATATTTTCAGCTTCTCTATCTCTCCTAAAAGAAAAACTCTCCTTTCCTCAAGGGGTTTCTTTTGCAGAGGTAATCCCTGTATATCCCTTTCTACTTTGGCTTTTCTTTCCGCCAAGCTTCCCCTCATTTCTTCTTTTGCGGAAGAAGCGGTTTCAACAGCCTTTTTTTCCTCATTAGTTTTCTTTTCCCGTTGTTCTTTTATTTCCCTCTGTTTTCTTTTCAGTTCCTCGATTTTTCTCGCGTCCTCCTCTTTTTCGTTTATTTTTCCAACGGCTTGTTCAAACTTCTTTTCTCTTTGAGATTTGATTTTTTCTATCTCAACTTCTTCTTTGCTTTTTAGTTTGGTGATTCTTTCCCTTTCCTTTTCGGCTTCTTCTTCCCTGATTTTTCCCATTTCTTTGCCCATAGTTTTAATCTCCTCTCTGCGCAAGAATTCTTTTTTTTCGGAGCCCATTTTATCGGGCATGATAGTTTGGTTCGGATCGGGCATAAAACTTTTCTATTCTATTTATTATGATCCATTGCTTCCTTTAATGAAAGGTTTATTCTGCCCTGTTCGTCGATGGCAATTACTTTTACTGGTATTATCTGCCCTATTTTTACGATATCTTCAACTTTATCCACCCTGTAATTCGCCAGCTGGGAAATGTGCACCATTCCTTCCTGCCCTGGAAGAATTTCAACGAAAGCGCCGAAATTCATGATTCTTTTTACTTTGCCCTGGAATGTTTCACCCACGACGACTTCTCTCGTGAGATTCCTTATCCAGTCGGCGGCCTTCTTTGCTGCTTCTTCTTTTTCAGCCGTAATAAATACTTCGCCAGAATCCTCGATGTCTATTGAAACGCCGCACTCGTCTATAATTTCATTGATCACTTTTCCGCCTGGCCCTATGACCTCCCTGATTTTATCGGGATTTATCTGCAAAGTTATGATTCTCGGGGCAAAAGGCGACAGTTCAGCTCGGGGTTTGGGCATCACACTTTCCATTTTATCTAAAATCTGCAGTCTGGTTTTTTTCGCTCTTTCCAATGTTTCTTCGAGGATCTTTTTGTTAATACCCCTTATTTTTACATCCAACTGTATCGCCGTGATTCCGTCTCTGGTTCCGGCAACTTTAAAATCCATGCCTCCGTAATGATCTTCCGGACCCTGTATGTCGGTCAAAATCCGGTAGTCTCCGGTTTCGTTCACTACAATCCCCATAGAAATGCCGGTTGCGGGTTTTTTGATCGGAACGCCTGCATCCATCATCGCAAGGGAAGAAGCGGAAATCGACGCCATCGACGTTGAGCCGTTTGATGAAAGAATTTCAGTCACTATTCTTATCGTATAAGGGAAGTCTTCCGGAGAAGGAATCATGGGCAAGAGCGCCTTTTCAGCAAGCAATCCGTGGCCGATTTCCCTTCTGCCGGGTCCTCTCATGGGTTTTATCTCTCCCGAAGAATAAGGCGGGAAATTATAGTGGTGCATGAATCTTTTTTTACCGGCAATTTCCATGCCGTCCAGAATCTGCTGATCTCCCGGAGCTCCCAAAGTCAGAATGGATAAAGCTTTTGTCTGTCCGCGGACAAACAAGCCTGAGCCGTGCGTTCTCGGCAAAAGCCCGACCTCGCAATAAAGTTCCCTCAATTCATCTGTTTTTCTTCCGTCAGGCCTTTCTCCTGTTTTTATTATTGTTTCCTGCAGTGTTTTTTCAAGTTCCTTTTCAAAAAAGTTCTTTGCGTATTTCGTTTTTTTGGAATCCTTGTGTTTCTCTTCAATTAAGGCCGCAAGTTCGTCTTTCAATTCTCCGACAATCTCCGACCTGACAGTTTTTTCTTTCTGGAAAAGCGCTTTTCCCAGCCGATCACTTAAAAATTCCCTTATTTCTTTTTCCAATTCCGGATCCGCCGGCATTTCTTCGATTTGCTCCTTTTCTTTCCCGATTTTCTTTACGATTTCATTCTGAAAATCCAAAAGTTTTTTGAGATCTTTTTTTACAAAATCCAGCGATTCCGCAATCAATTTTTCATCGGTTTCTTCTGAATTGCCCTCAATCATATTCACCAAAAGTTCATCTTTTTCCGGTACTACAGAAAAAAGTATATCGAGCGGGCTGTTTTCCCTTTGCGCGTAAGTCGGATTTAAAATGAATTCATTGTCCAATTTGCCGATTCTCGAAGCTGCCAGAGGTCCGTTCCATGGTATGTCCGAAATTGATAAAGCAAGGGAAGCTGCCAGCAACCCCACCAAATCCGAGTCGTTTTCCGCGTCCCAGGAAAGAACAGTGACTATCACCTGGACTTCTCTCTGCAGGTTATCGGGAAATAGAGGCCTTATTGCGCGGTCAATTATTCTTGCGTTTATGATGGCCTCGTCGGACGGCTTGGATTCTCTTTTTATGAATCTCGAACCGCATATTTTTCCGGCGGCGTAATATCTTTCTTCATATTCGACCGTAAGCGGAAAGAAATCTTGTCCTTCCTTGTTTTCTTTGGACATCACACAGGTCGCCAAAACTTCGGTATCGCCGTAGCGAACCAAAACATCCCCGTTTGCCTGTTCAGCCAGGTGTCTTATTATGACTTCCAGTTTTTTACCGCCCAATTCCAAATCAAATTTTTCATTAATCATGTTTTTTAAGATTATAATTGTTCCGCGAAATCGCGGACGTCAGTCCGCGGATGAAGCGAACAATTATGTACTTTCAGTTAAGTTCATTTTTTAAGCAGAAACTTGTCCGGACTTTCCTCTATATCTATGAATTCATCGGCGACTTCCCGGAGTTTTGAGGAAGCAGACCGTCCGAAAGCCATAACTTCCACTCTTTTCCCCTGGTTTTTGAGATAATCTATCAACTGGATGAAATCGCCGTCACCAGAAACGAGAACAATGGTATCTACGGTGGAATTTATTCTCACTGCATCTATGGAAATGCCGACATCCCAGTCGGCTTTTTTCGCGCCTCCGTAAAATTCCTGAAGGTCCCTGACTTTGGTTTCGATCCCGAGTTTTACCAAGGCATCAAAAAAGGGCTTCTCTTCGCCAGTTTTCGTTCTGACGACATAAGCAAAAGCCCTGATTAATTTCCTGCCGGCGACGGCCTCTTTCAAAATCTCGGAAAAATTAACTTTTGACTGATAAAGGTTCTTGGCAGAATGATACATATTCTGCACGTCTATCAAAACGGCAATCCTCTGTTCTTTGTGTATTACCTGCATATAAAATTACCTTTTTAGACCGATTTTTTTTATAACCGCGTTATATTTTCTCACGCTTTCTT
>JAZDIT010000014.1:0-6789 GCA_043804755.1 Patescibacteria group bacterium
GACGACGCTGGTTTGGAAATAGATTATTTAAACGGCGAGCCTGGGGTTCATTCGAGAAGGTGGCCTGGCTACCGTGCGACAGACGAAGAATTAATGAACCTTGTACTGAAAAAAATGAAAGGAGTGCCCAATGAGAAACGCGGGGCACAACTCCGTGCGGTTATCGGCCTATCTTTTCCTGGAGAAGAAAAAATCTATACTTTCGAAGGACTTTTAAGGGGCTATATTGCCGAAAAGCCTTTTCAAAAAACTTTAGCCGGTTATCCGTTTCGCTCAATTTTCATACCCGTTGGCAGTAAACAATATCTTGGTGAATTGTATATTGTTGCACACCGCAAACAAGCAATAGAAAAAGCCATGCCAACTATTAAAAAATACTTATGTTAGATATAAGAACCTCGCTGATTCAGCGAGAACCTTGAATGCCTAACGGCATATAAGAACCTCGTTGATCCAACGAGAACCTTGTTTCTAGAAAATAAGAACCTCGTTGATTCAACGAGAACCTTGAATCTCACTATGCTCGATATTAAGTTTATAAGAGAAAATCCCGACAAAGTAAAAGAAGGGGCGAAAAATAAAGGCGTTGCGGTTGATATCGACCGTCTTTTGGAAGTTGATAAAAAGAGAAGGGAAATTTCACAAGCCTTGGACGATATGCGCGCCCAGAAAAACAAATCTTCCAAGGAATTTCCCCGGATAGAAGACGAGGAAGAAAAGAAAAAGATCGTTTTGGAGATGCGGGAGCTTGATACGAATTCCGACCGGCTTGAAAAAGAATTGAAAGAACTTGATGAAGAATTAAACAAACTGATGTCCGCCATTCCCAATGTTCCTCAGGAAGGCGTGCCCGTGGGGAAGAACGACAGCGAAAATGTCGTTATGAAAGAAGTCGGGGAAAAAACGAAATTTGATTTCGAACCGAGAAATTATCTGGATATCGCGGAAAATTTGGACATCATAGACATTGAACGCGCCGCAAAGATTGCCGGCACCAGATTTGGTTTTCTTAAAAGAGAAGCGGCTTTGTTGGAATTCGCTTTGGTAAATTTCGCTTTCGATAAATTATTGAAGGAAGAATTCATTCCCATAATACCGCCAGTGATTATCAAACCCGAGATGGCCTGGGGGATGGGATTTTTGGAGCAATCCAACGACGAAGAAGCTTATCATCTCGAAAAAGACAATCTGTATCTGACGGCAACGGCCGAACAATCCCTCGGGACGATGCATTCCAACGAAATCTTTGAGGCAAAAGACCTTACGAGAAGGTACATGGGTTTTTCAACCTGTTTCAGGAGAGAGGCGGGTGCATACGGCAAAGACACCAAAGGAATTTTCCGGGTCCATCAATTTGATAAAATCGAAATGTTCAGCTATTCAAAACCTGAAGATTCCGGAAAGGAGCATGAATTTCTTTTGAGCATGGAAGAAAAATTGATGCAAGATTTGGATATTCCGTACAGGGTGGTGAGAATCTGTACGGGAGATCTGGGAGTGCCGGCGGCCTCAAAATACGACATTGAGGCCTGGATTCCGAGCGAAAAGCGCTACAGGGAAACACATTCGACTTCCAATTGCACCGATTTCCAGGCAAGACGTCTGAATATCCGTTACAGGGATAAAGACGGAAAATTGAATTTCACTCATACTCTTAACGGCACGGCTCTTGCCATAGGCAGGACATTGATTGCCATTATTGAAAATTACCAGCAGAAAGACGGTTCCATAAAAGTACCCGATGTATTACAGAAGTATTTGGGAATTAAAACGATCAAAAGGTAATTAATGGAAGAAAAAAACATCTCCATAAACGGACAAAATGTGAATTATAAAATTGCGGAAGAGGCAGAGCCTCTTTTCGATTTCGGTGGAATTAAGATTATGTCCGATCAAAAAAAAAGATGCGTTTCCGTTCTGATTTTGCACGGCTGGGGCGGATCTTCCGATTCATGGTGCGCGGTCCAGAAGATTTTGGCGAACAACGGATATAAGGTAATCGTCCTTGATCTTCCCGGATTCGGGAAAAGTGTCACTCCGAAAATTCCATGGGGGATTACCGAATATTCTAATTTCGTCCTCGATTTTATAAGAGAAATAAAACTGGAAAATTTCTGCCTTTTGGGGCATTCGTTCGGCGGAAGGGTGGCGATAAGATTCTCAAAAGACCATCCTGAATTGGTGAACAAACTTGTTTTGTGCGATGCGGCGGGTATTAAAATGAAACCAGATTTCAAGACGATGATGATTCTCCTGGTTGCAAAAATTGGGAATGGAATACTTTCTCCAAAGCCTTTGGCAAGATTCCGGGACTCCGCAAGAAGTTTTTTTTACAGCTTTATCCGCCACCGGGATTACGTGAAAGCCGATGATACGATGAAGGAAACCCTCAAAAAAGTCCTTAATGAGGACTTGCTTTTAGACATACCGAAAATACAGGAAGAAACGCTTATTGTCTGGGGAGCCGAGGACAAAATGTTGCCGGTAAAATATGCGCGTGTTTTCAAAAAAGAAATAAAAAATTCCAGATTGGAGATTTTACCCGGGATCGGCCACGGTCCTCATCTGGAGGTTCCCGAAAAATTATCAAAAATTATCCTCGATTTTTTGAGTAATTGCTAAATGGAAACATTTTTACTCATTGCCGGATTCATATTGTTTATAAAGCTGTTTTTGTTTTGGTCATGGCTTTGGCAACTGAAGGAATATCATATCGGCAGGTTTTTGGCTCATTTTGAGACTCGGGCGTTTTTGAAAATAATTTCAAGCTTCTGGCGGAAAAAATTTCCTAAATTCACGGTCAAAGTTATCGTGATTTTCATTTCGGGATTATTTTTTGCCGCCTTGTCTATTTTTTATTCTAAATCTACTCTTTTATTTTTGATTATTTTTGCTCCGGTTTTTTCTTCGCTGTGGGTTCTATTTTTGCAGATCCCTACGGTCATTTTACGCGGACGCATACTCCGCAAAGCGACGAGAAAACGTGCGCGATTCAAAAATCTCCTGGTAATCGGTATTACCGGAAGTTACGGAAAAACGTCCACCAAAGAATTCTTGTACTCCATATTGTCTTCAAAGTTCAACGTCCTAAAAACCGAAGCGCATCAGAATTCGGAAGTCGGGATTTCACAGTGTCTTCTTAACAATTTGGATCCGGAGCATGAAATTTTTATCGTCGAGATGGGAGCATATAACAGAGGAGGAATAAAATTGCTTTGTGATATAACAAAGCCGAAATGGGGGATTTTAACCGGCATAAATGAGCAGCACATGGCGACTTTCGGTTCGCAGGGGAATATAGTAAAAGCGAAATATGAATTAATAGAAAACCTGCCAGAAAACGGAGTCGCATTTTTTAATGCGAAAAATAAATATTGCGTTGAGCTTTACGAAAAAACCCAAGGCGTAAAGAAGATTTTATACGGGCAGGAAGCGACATTTTTCGGCCAAGAGAATATCTTGGGAGCGATGGCAATAGCAAAAGAAGCTGGAATGACTGATGAAGAAATTAAACAGGCCGTTGATAAAATAAATAACAAAATGCCTGGTATAAAGATTAAAGATGGCATAAAAGGATTAAATATCATTGACGCCACCTATTCGGCAAATCCCGACGGAGTAATAGCAAATTTAGAATATCTGGGAAAATTTTCCGGCAGTCCTTCGATAAAGCTCAGGATAAAGAAAATTATTGTCATGCCTTGTTTGATTGAATTGGGGAAAGCATCAAAAGAAGTCCATAGCAGAATCGGAAAGAAAATCGCCGAGGTTTGCGATTTGGCGATAATCACGACGGGAGATAGGTTTAAAGAGATTAGAGAAGGAGTTGCATCGGTTGAAGTTTTGGCAAGTCAAAGAACAGAAATTATACTTATGGAAAATCCGAAAAAGATTTTTGATAAATTAATGAGTTTTTGCAAAGAAGGCGACACAATTCTTTTAGAAAGCAGAGTTCCGAAATCAGTAATTGGACAATTAACAACTGACAATTAATATGTCTTTTTTAAAACCTCTTTCCATATCGTTGTCACCGAATACGGAAAAAGATGATGTCTTATTGGCTTTTAAATTACTTTGGCAACCTTGGCGGTGGAAGAAGGGAAAAGATATTGAAATATTGGAAGAAGAATTTGCAAAATATTTGGGAGTTCACCCCCACACCACAACGAGGACTGACTTCGTCAACTTGGGTACTAAGGAGACTTTGCCCTCGTTTGGTGTGGGGGTAAAACATGCTATTTCATTTAATAGCGGAAGGTCTTCTTTAATGGCGATCCTAAGCGTAATTAAAGAAAATAGCCTATTATCCTTCGATAAATCTCAGGATGAAGTGCTTTTACAAGCCTTCACCTGTAATGCAGTTCCGAATCCAATAATCTGGAGCGGACTGAAACCGGTTTATGTTGATGCAAACGAAAATACTTTCAATATCAGTGTTGAAGATTTGCAAAGAAAAATTACCGAAAAAAGCAGAGCGGTAATAGTCCAGCACACCTTCGGTTTGCCGGCAGACATGGATAAAATAATTGAGGTTTGCCAGAAATATAACCTGGTTTTAATCGAGGACTGCGCTCATTCGTTGGGGGCAGTTTATAACAATAAGAAAGTCGGAACTTTCGGGAAAGTATCTTTTTTCAGCTTTTCGCGGGACAAAGTGATTTCTTCCGTTTATGGCGGAATGGTAGCGACAAACGACCCTTCGCTTGCCGAGAAAATTAGGCAAGCTCAGGGCAAGTTTGGTTTTCCTTCTTATTTTTGGATTTTCCAACAGTTATTGCATCCGATTCTGATGAATTGGCTTATTCTTCCGACTTATCGGATTTTCGGGAAATATCTGTTGATGATGTTGCAGTGGCTTCATATTTTGTCCAAGGCCGTTCATTGGAAAGAAAAGATGGGATTGATACCCGGATATTTTCCGAAGCGCCTTCCGAATGCTTTGGCGATTCTGGCCCTGAATCAGTTTCAAAAACTGGAAATATTTAATAACCACAGGAAAAAAATCGCGGATTTTTATAGGAGCGAATTGACGAATACTTCCTTTGGATTGCCACTGGATTCGGAACAAATTTATCTTAGATTTACGATAAAGCATCCAAGGGTACATGAAATCATTCGAAAAGCTTGGCAGAAAAATATTTTGATAGGCGATTGGTATACGACGGCGATAGTTCCTCATGATACGCGCTTGGAGAAGATGCAATATTATATAGGAAGCTGTCCCGTCGCCGAAAAACTAGCGAAGATTACCTTAAATTTACCGACGCATATAAATATATCAAAGACGGATGCGGAAAAAATCGTGTTTTTTTTAAAAAGTAATGAAAAAATATAAACTTTTTGATAAAGAAATCAGCGGTTCGTTTACAATACCGTCTGGCATGGTGGCAACAGAGGTTTCCGTATTGGAAAAAATCGCAAAGGAGATTCCAGAAATCGGGATATTAACGACAAAAAGTATAGGACCCGAACCGAAGTCGGGCAACAGAGAGCCGATTATCGCACAATTTTCACCTTTTTCTTTCATCAATGCAGTCGGTCTGACAAATCCCGGAGCAGATGTATTTGCGGAAAAATTATCGAAAATAAAGATTCCAGCTGATAAATTTTTGCTGATTTCAATATTCGGGAGTTGCGAAGTAGAATTCAAAGAAGTTGCCGAAAAACTATATCCCTTTGCCGATGGTTTTGAACTTAATATTTCTTGTCCGCATTCCGATAAATACGGACAGGTTGTCGGGCAGGATAAAAATCTTGTAGAAAAATCGGTAAAAAGTGTTGCTTCATTAGGGAAGCCCGTTTTTATTAAAGTTTCTCCAAATTTAGATGTGAAAGAAACACTAAAATACGCCCTGAAAGGAGGAATTTCAGGGGTTACGGCAATAAATACCAAAGGTCCTGAAAAGTATTTGTATAATGATTATCCGGTTCTTTCGAACAAAGTTGGCGGAATATCGGGAAGAGCAATTCTTGGTCTTGGTTTGGAATGTATAAAAGAAATAAGGGAAATGACAAAAATGCCGATTATCGCCTGCGGTGGAATCTCCAAAGCCAAAGATATTGAAAGTTATAAATCAGCCGGAGCAGATTTTTTCGGAATCGGTTCGGCACTGGCGGGAATGAATATGAAAGAATTAAAAAGTTATTTTCATGAATTGGCGGAAGATGTTGCTGATAATGCGAACAATGCAGAGAGATTCCTGAAAGAAAATCTTAATATGGAATACGTGAAATTTACCGTAAAGGAAAATAGAAAACTGGCGGAAGATCTGTTTCTGCTGATATTTGATGAGAATATAAAAATGGAGCCCGGACAGTTTATTTTTACGTGGTTGCCGGAGAAAGGAGAAAAACCGTTCTCCGCATTCGATGATGATCCGTTGACTTTGCTCGTTCAAAAAAGAGGGTGTTTCACGGAGGAACTGTCCAAATTAGGTAAAGGTGATAATCTTTATATCCGCGGACCTTACGGGAATTCCCCGAAAGCTGACGGAAAGATTCTATTAGTGGGAGGAGGAACGGGGATTGCGGCACTTCATCTTTTTGCCAAAAGGAATAAAGAGACGTATGCTCTACTGGGAGCTAAAAATAAACAACATCTGCCTTACGAAGAATTTAAACGGTTTTGCAAAGAACTTTACCTATGCACCGATAACGGAGAAATAGGTTATAAAGGATTTACAACTGATAAATTAGGAGAGATTATGGAGAAGGTGCGGCCGGATTATTGTATAAACTGCGGTCCGGAACAAATGGTAAAGAGCGCCATTCAAAAAGAGATTAAATATG
>JAZDIT010000015.1:0-11551 GCA_043804755.1 Patescibacteria group bacterium
AAAGCAACTGTAGAAGAACAACTGAGTTGGATTTCTCCGGTAACGGTTAAAGTAACTGTTGTGGAAGTGGCAGCAGCATCAGTTGGAGAAACAAAAAGAAAGTTCCAACCACCGTTTATCAGCTGTGGTTCCAAATACATGAATCCTCCATAAGCAATCAAGCTAATCACTATAATCCGGCTAATTATTTTTTTCATTGTGTTGATTTAATAAATTAATCTTGCTGTTAATTCGACCTTTGTATTTTTGTTGTTATTCGACCTTTAATTCAATTATTTTTAACTGGTACAAGCATATAAAAATATTTTTCTCCTTCTCCCGTTTTGAAAATCGGAATAATGATCCCCGATTTTTCATCCTGCGGCTCCACCTTCACTTCGTCGGAAAAAGATACTTTTATTTTTTCTTTCAATTCTTCATCAACTTCTGCAGAGGGGACGACAACCAGTCCTTCATTATTTTCTTCTGATTCTTTTCCGTTGAAAAGATTTATGATTGAAAGAAAATGATTTTTAATGTTTACCAATCGGTTATCAACTTCTTCCGTGACCCATTGCCAGTATTCGCCAAAAACCGAAACGGTGTTTTGAAAAATTTCCTGCATTCCGATTGTCGCCAACTGGGAATCACTAGAAATATTATTTATGGGAATTTTTATGAAAATCGTTCCACAAAACAACAAAACCAGAAGACTCAACAAAACCGCAAAGCGATTTTTTCTGAATGAGAAAAAAGAAAAATCATGTGGCACAACAAGAAGATTCTGTACCACTGGAAAATTTTGATGGCTTGTTCCCTTTTTTCTCCGATTGCCAAAACCGTTAGCTACTTTCAGATATTCGTTCAGCCACTCCTTTTTCGTTACCCAGTTTCTTCCCAGTTTTACGGATTTCAATTTCCCCCGGCGGGCGCGCAGAGATAAATATTCCTGCGAATAATTGCAATGTTTTGCCGCCTCCAAAAGAGAAATGTAATTTTCTGATCCCTTAAGATAATCGTCCAGCCATTCCTTTCTTGTTACCCAATTTCTGCCCATTTTTTTTCCTTTCAGTTTTCCCTGTCTTATCCGCAACGCTAAATACTCCTGGGAATAGTCACAGATTTTTGCAGCATCCTGCAGAGAGATGTAATTTGGCGTTTCAGCAATCATTTTTATCCCGGAATAAGATATCGGATGTATCGTTTATCCAATATTTTATAGAGATTAGTATATTTTCCTATAATTAGAGGGGGTGGTCAATGGTCTAAGCTGTGGATAATTATGAGATTGATTTAAGCGGAAAATTTTCCGTAAAAATAAGGTTTTAAACAAAAAAGCAGCTACCATAAAGGGCTGTTTTTGTATAAATAATCTTCATCCTTTCCCCAAGTTGGAATTGTTCGGAGAATAACGGGAAGAAGGTTCTGTTTCCTATTAAGGTTTATTAATGTTGTTTCTGAAGTATACGAAGAAACAAGGTTCTTGCCTCATGGCAATGATTCTTACTGATTGATTTTAATATTCTGAAGGATACCAATTGCCATAAAAACCGCGATTAAACCCGATCCGCCATAGCTTATCAGCGGTAAAGAAATGCCAATGATCGGCAGTATCCCCATATTCATGCCCATATGGATGAATATTTGGGTTATTAAGAGGATTATCACCCCTGAAGCAAATAATCTTGGAAAATTATTATTTGCTGAAACGGCGATTTTCATTATCCTCCAAATTAAGATCATAAAAAGAGCTAAAGTTATCATAACTCCCAAAAGACCGGTACTTTCCGCAATATTTGCAAAAACGAAGTCATTATGCGATTCCGGCAGAAAACCATACTGGGTTTGAGAACCATTGCCGATTCCTTGTCCCAAAAATCCGCCGGCACCTATGGCAATCTTTGACTGCGCCTGATTCCATCCTGTTTCCAAGGGATCTGTAAGTTGTGGCATGAAAAAACCGACAATTCTCATTTTTTGATAATCTTTCAGAATCGTTCCCCAACTTAATGCAAGAAGAGAAGCGAAAATCAGAATTAAAATCAGAAAATGGCGTATTTTTATGCCGGAAATAATCAATACTCCCAACCAAATTGCAAGTAAAATCAAAACTGAACCTAAATTCGGCTGGAAAAAAATCAGTGCGGTCGGCAAGAGAACGTAAGCTCCCGAAAGGAAAATATGCCTCATACGGTACATTTCGATATGACGCATTGAAAAATACTTTGCCAGCAAAATTATAAGGATAATTTTTGTAAATTCTACCGGATCAACGGATATCGTGCCTATCCTATACCAAGATTTCGTCCCCCTTACTTCCGGTGCAAATAAAAACAAAAGTACCAGACTTAGAATACAGATGAAATAAATAACCAAAATAAGATATGGATTGTTCCGAAAATTTCGCCAATCAAGAAAACTGAAAATTATCATCAAAAATAAACCTAAGCTAAAGAAACTAATCTGTTTTTTTAAGTTGGAAAAATCCCCGCCGTTCGATGAACTGTTATAGATTGCCAAAAACCCTATTCCTGTAATCAGTACTGCGGCAATAACCAGTATCCAATCAAATCTTCTAAAGTGAGACAATATTGTTTTCATAATCCAATTTTAGTATGAACCATTCTCCCCTGCAAGCGCGTGCCTCTCTTATTTGTTATGATGCGAAAAATAAAAATGTCCGTTTTCCATTGGACATTTTCGTTTATCAAAAAAATTATTTAATTATTTTCGAAAATTCTCGTTCATCCATTATCTTAACGCCCAATTTTTTGGCTTTTTCAAATTTTGTTCCCGGTTCCTTTCCAGCTACAAGAAAATTCGTATTTCTGGAAATTGATTTATTGACATCCCCTCCCAATAAATTTATTTTTTCTTTGGCCGCCTCTCTGGACATTGTTTCCAAAGTCCCAGTCAAAACGAATGAAATGCCTTCTAAGGGCTGATATTCAGGCTTTTTTTCCGAGATTATTTTGACGCCGACGTTTTTCAGTTTGTTTATAAAACGTAAATTTCTCGGCTCGTGCAAGAAATCATGAATTGATTTTGATACAACGGGACCCACGTCTGCCACGTTTTGCAGATCATCGAACGAAACTTTTTCTATTTTTTCTATGGATTCAAATTTCCCCGCCAAGTCCTTTGCCGTTTCTTCGCCGACATTCCTTATGCCCAAAGTATAAATGAACCTCGCCAGACTGATTTTTTTCTTGGATTGGATCGCCAAAATTAAATTTTGAGCTGATTTTTCACCGAATCTCTCCAAAAACATCACGTCCGATTCTTTCAGTTTGAACAGATCGGCCGGATCGTAAACCAATCCTTCATCTAAAAACCTGTCTATTATTTTCGGCCCCACTCCGTCCATATCAAAAGCATCTTTGGAAACAAAGTGGTAGAAGTATTCTCTCCTTTGCGCGGGACAATTTTTCGCATTCGGACAACGCCAAAGAACCTCTTTCCCGGGTTTAATCAATTTCGTTCCGCAAGACGGGCAAAATCGGGGCATTTTGAATTCTTTTTCTTTTCCCGCCCTTAACTCCGGCAAAACCTTCACGATGTCGGGAATAACATCCCCGGCCCTTCCGATAATAACCGTATCTCCTATCTTCAAGCCCAGCCTTTTTATTTCGTCTTCATTGTGCAATGTGGCATGCGAAATCGTAACTCCGCCCACTCCAACCGGTTGTACAATGGCAACCGGAGTAATGACACCCGTCCTTCCTATCTGGATTTTTATGTTTTCCACTATCGTCGTTGCTTGTTTTAGCGGAAATTTGAAAGCAATAGTTGCACGAGGAGCCTTACCTACAACTCCAAGCTCTTCGGAAATTCTGTCGTTATTTATTTGGACGACAACGCCATCTATCTCATAAGGCAATTTACCCCGATTCTTATACCAAAAACCATGATATTCAAAAACCTCATCCAGATTTTTACAGTATTTATTGTATTTATTGTTCGTTTTGAATCCGAGAGCATGAAGAATTTTGTGCGCTTCTTCGTGGGTTTTTTGACCGAGATCGGTTATCAGAAAATAGGTATTCGAGTCCAGTCTTCTTTTCGCCATGATTTTCGGATCCAATTGTCTGATTGAGCCCGCGGCCAAATTTCGGGGATTGGCAAAAACCGGCAACCTCAATCTCTTTTGCCCTTCATTTACTTTCTCAAAATCTTTTTTGGTGATTATGGCTTCTCCTCTCGCCACCACTTCTCGCAATCCTTTTCCCTTAATCACCTCAACCGCATCCCCCAAACCTTCTTTTCTCAAATCATCCAGAACATCATCTAAATCACGCAACTTCAAAGGTATCGCCTCTATTGTTTTCAAATTTTGGGTGACATCTTCTCCGATTGTTCCATCGCCACGGGTTGATCCAGTCGTAAAGATACCATTTTCATATATCAATTCTATTGCCAAACCGTCCAGTTTGGGTTCGCAATAATAATCGACCTGCGCCAATTCATTTTTATTCAGAATCCGCGAAAATCTGTCCTGCCAATCCTTCATATCCTGACGGGAAAACGCATCAAAAAATGAAAGCATCCTTTGCGAATGCCTGACTTTGGTAAATTCTTTAAGCGGCTCCCCTCCGACTCTTTGCGTCGGGGAATCGGACGCCACAAATTCTGGGAACTTTTGTTCCAAATCAAAAAGCTCCTTTTTCAAGGAGTCCAGAGCCGCGTCCGAAATTTCCTGACGATCCAAAATGTGATATAAGTACCGGTAATGGTTGATCGATTTTTTCAGTTTTCCGATCCTGTTTTTTGCTTCGGTTTTTGTCATTTAAATATTTTCGGGCCGGAAGATTGTTATCTTGATATTTGAAGAGCCCTTTTTGTTTCTTTAAAAACGCCTATCGATTTTATGCAGTAATTAACGCCGACGGGGCAGCCGTTCTCGCTTGCCCCCATTCCTGAAACAAAATAAACGGAATCTTCCTCGTCCTGTACGGAGTTGCTGTTCAAATCCAGATAATCGGAAAATTCACATGTTGAAGTGCAATTTGTACTGAAAAGAGCCGTTTCTATGCCGGTTTCAGCGGTGTAAAACGCAACAACCGAATATCCTATTCCTCTTATTGTCTTTATTTGGCCTACAAGAATTGAATTTAATCCCAAAGTAATGGCAAGCAAAATTCCCATTATTAACAATGCCAAATATATTGAAATCCCTTTTTTATTTGCGATTCTTCCGAAGTTTTTGAAAAGGTTTTTAAAAAAAGTCAGCATTTTAGTATGAAACGTCAAAATTTCTCTGGGAGATTGTCGTTTGTATTTGGCTTCCCACCTGATCCCTTCCTTCCATTTTCCAGAAAACGGTCACTGCGGGCTGGAGATTATCGTCTTGTTCCTGTCCGGAAACGACAAACTCAAAGGAATTTATTCTCGGTATCGTTGAAGTGGAAGTCAGGGCAAAAACACTGCCGTTTTTATTCTCTCTCAGTTGGTTGTTCTCCAGATAAAATTCCTGGCATTCACCGTTATAATTTTTGAATTTGATTCCCTCTCCCGAATGTGTCAATTCATAATTAAGATTGGGCTGGGAAAGACAGGTGGCCGTCAGATCTTTTTTTGTCATTCTAATCGCTCTGCTCATGTATTCCAATGCATAACTTGTCTGATCCAAAAGTTCCTGCTGTGCGAATATCCTTCTTTGGGATTTTATACCGGTCACAAAAACTTCCAAAGCCGCTCCGATAATTATGGAGAAAATGACCATTGCGACAAGTATCTCGACAAGGGTGAACCCTGCACTTTTTTCAGAGAAGTGCGGGGTAAATTCCGTCTTTTTCGAATTATTTATTACCATTGGTATAGTTTTTCCTGGACGGAAAATTGGTAATTTTTCCCCCTATCCTCCCATAAAATTAATACTGAAACAATTGCATCATTAACTTCGCCTGTAATAGTAATTTTCCTCTTATATTTTGTATCGTTTCCTGAAAAATAATTGTAGAAATTTGCGGAATCGATCTTCAAAAAATGGCCTTCTGTCCCGTAAATACCAAAGCAATTGTGCCCTGCCGGATCCGTTGTATCGGGATTTTCCACGGTAACGCAGTGGTAATCGATTTCGCAACCGCTTCCGCAATTGGTAAGCCCCTCATCCCACGGAGTGGAATCCCCCCTATTGTACGCCTCAAGCAGATTTCCATCCCTTATATTTCTTACGATTTCGATGCCTTCCTGCGCCAAATATGCGGCTGTAAAACGGGAAGAATTAATGGACATACCAGAGGATAGGGACGGTATTACGTTTATTAATGCGACGATTCCGATGGAAATTATAAAAATTGCGGCAATTACCTCGAGGATTGTAAACCCCGCACTTTTCTTGGAAAAATGCGGGATAAATCCTTTTATAATTTCCGGCACTCTATTCGACATATATTAAACCTGCTTTATTAACGATAATATTTTCCGAATCAGAACCGTTGCCAATAGTTATCGTGGAAATGATAATTGCGGGATCATTGTTTATGCTGATCGTGGGATCGGGTGAAGTGAAAGTTATGTTCAGTGGCGACGTTGGTAGAAGAGAATCTATTTTAACATTCGCTTCAAAATTAACGGGATTTCCTATCGGTTCACCCCCATATTCGTCATAAACGTGGTCACCATCAAAGTCCGCAAATAAAATATATTGATTCGGATTTGAAATGTCAAAGTATACGCCATATCCTCCTAGAGGAACCTCTCCTCCTGTTTCCACGGAAGAAATCGCCATTTCCTCGATTCTTCTGATATCTTGTGCCAATTTATTTGCCGATCTTTGCAATGCAAATTGCCTGTCCCCGTCCCTGTAAGAAGGCAAAACTATCACCGACAAAGTAACTATGATGCTCATCACCACAAGAATTTCCACCAGTGTGAACCCGGCTGCTTCTTTCTTAAATTTATGATTGATCAGATTGTTAGAAGATTTGTATACCATTGAATTAAATTTACGCCCCAAAACAGCGCCAAGAACGTTCCAGCCACCAAAAACGGGCCAAAGGGCACTTCCGATGAAAATTTCTTCTTTTTAAAAATTATTAATACTACCCCCATTATAGCACCGATAAAAAACGCTAAAAATAAGGCAGGGATGATGTCGGGGTAACCGAGAAAAATCCCCATCAAAAAAGCCAGTTTCACGTCGCCAAATCCCATCCAATTTCCTTTTGAAACGAGGAAAATGACCAGAAAAAATATTGCAGCACCGGTGGCAGAAATTAAGGATTGAATCAAAAAGTATGAATTATGAATTATGAATAGTGAATAAATAAAATTATATAGAAATGCGATGGTGATGGCGGAAAAGACGGCACCATCGGGAATTATATAATGTTTTAAATCATAAACGAAAATTATAATCAGGAAACAACAAACAAGAATTTGGAATAGTGAATTAAGAATAAAGATAGAGCTTAAAAATTCATAATTCATAATTCTAAATTCATAATCCAAAATCAGGACAAAGAGAATGGCTGTGGTCAGTTCTACCAAAGGATACTGACAGGAAATCGGTTTTTTGCAATATCTGCACTTACCCCCCAATGCGATAAAACTAAAAACGGGAAATAAATCTTTCCAAGAAAGCTGGTGCAGGCAATCGGGGCAATGGGATCTCCCTAACAAAAAACTCTCTTTTGAATTAATCCTGTAAATTATTGCATTCAAAAGAGAACCCACTGCCAAACCAAAAATAAGAATAATGAAAGAAAAAAACGGGCTCATTGATTAAAATCTATATGCAGGACGTTCCGGAACAGGTCGAACTCGCGGACTTATTTACACTATCAACACAATGATTGCCGCCTCCGACCAAAGAAGTATAAACGCACCACGCGGTAGGCGATACGTTGCAAGTAACAGTGGGATTGTTATTTTGCGCCTTTATTGCGGCACACACTCTTTTCCAGTCGCTACCGCCGGTACCACAATCGTTATCTGCGCAAAAACCGGTATACGAACCGCTGGCATTAATCCATAATTCTCCTCCCGATCTTAAGGAATTCAAACTGGAAATAATCGCATTGTTTTTTGCCCTATCCCTTGTGCTCCCCGTATTATTTAAAACCAATGCCGCCAACAATCCGATTATCGCCACAACAACCAAAAGCTCAACGAGGGTAAATCCTACACTTTTCCCAGAAAAACGCCGGGTTGTTTTCCCATTTTCCCTTAAAATTTTTAACATAGAAATATTCTGTTTTTTTATTTTATTCGACCTTCTAAACTTGTTATTTTTTATTATAACATTCTCATTGAAAACTTTCTATTGCAACCAAAAACCGCATTTTCTGCGGTTTTCGGTTTTATAGATTACCAAATTTATTGGCAAGCTGTCAAACTAGTCGAAGAAGCAGTTTCAGTTTTGGCGTTTCCAGTGGAATCAACACAGTAAAAATTGGCTGCTCCAGGCAAATAAGCCCAAGCGGCATAAGCTATAGCGCTATCATTGCATTGTATTGCTCCGCCGTTCGCGACGACTGTGGTATTTACTCTTGTGTAATTTGCCGAATCGCAGGTAGAAGCATATGATGACCAAGTGTCATAATCCAATTCCGCGCCCGCTCTCAAAGAATCGACACTCCCCTTTATGGCGACATCCTTTGCCTTTGATCTTGCGCTATTTACGTTTACGACTACGATTGTCGCCAAAATACCAATAATGGCAATGACAACCAAAAGTTCAATTAATGTAAAACCTCTTTTTTTCTTCTTTTTTACGAACATTTTAATTTTTAACCCGGTTAAATCTTCTTTCCTAAAAAATGTTTAACAGGATTATTGATTTAATATTTTAAGGTATTCGACCTTTGTTAATTTTAATGCTTTTATCATTATACCATACGCCAGACAGACTTTGCATGCTTGTGAAGGGGAAGCTGTGGAAAACTTTTAAGACTTAAAATGCGCCTATCTGATAAATCGGCAGCAGAATGGAAACAAGCAAAAGTGCAACCCCTACCCCAAGAACAACAAGCATCAGCGGCTCCAGAAGAGCTATCATACTGTCAACCGACCTGTCCACTTCTTTTTTATAGAAGTTTACGATATTCCCCAGTACGGTTTCGATTCTGCCGGTTTTCTCCCCGACAACCGTCATCTGCACAAAAAGCGAAGGAAACTCCTTTTGATAATTTTCCAAAACGGAACTGATGCTTTCGCCTTTCCTGACACCGTCTCTTATGTCGAAAATGATCGTTCTATAAACATCGTTGCCTACGACTTCACCGCTTATTTCCAATGCTCTTGCTATGGGAAGACCGCCCGAAATCAAGGTGGAAATATTTTCGGCAAATCTTGTAAGATAAACTTTTTTCAACAACGGGCCGACAATTGGAATTTTCAGGATGTTTCTGTCAAGAAATTTTTTTCCTTCTTCGGTTTTTATATATCGGTAAAGAAGCAACCCAGAAGCAATTACCGCCACCAGCAGAACGGCCCCCCATTTCCGTATGAAATTCGTGAATGCAATCACTATTTTCGTCACAAGGGGAAGTTCCTGATTTGTTTCCTGTAAAATTTCTATCAACCGCGGCATCACAAAGAAAATCATTGCAACAAAAACCAAAACAAAAACCCCTACGACGAATGCGGGATAAATCATCGCTCCCGTTATTTTGCTTTGAAAATCGCTTTCCTGTTCCAGATGATCAGCAAGATATTCCAATGCTTCAGACAATTTTCCCGAAGCCTCACCCGACTTCACCATGTTTATGAAAAACGGTGAAAAGAGCTTGGGATAAAGAGAGAAGGCGGAAGAAAGAGTCGTTCCTCCTTCAACTTCTTCGGCCAATCTTATTACTTTTTCCCTGAATTCAAGTTTTTCGGTTTGCCTGGCAATGGATAATAACGCTTCGACAATCGGGACCTGCGATTTAAACAGAATGGACAGCTGCCTGGCAAAAGCAACTATGTCTTTCTGAGAAACTCTCCTTAAAAATCTTATTTGTTTCGCATAAATCGGGGCGGGTTTTGCCATTTCCAAGGCCGTCACATAAAGGCCGTACTTTTGCAGTATCGTCAAAGCCGCCTCTTCCGAGGAAGCTTCCACTATTCCTTTTTGGATTTGCCCTTCTTTACTTCTTGCTAAATAATTGAATTTCATGTGAAATTATCAGGGACCCGCTATGCGGGAATCATAATTGGACTTTATTATCGTCCAAAAACCGACTATCTCGCTAATTTTCGCAGTTCGGATGCATCCAAAGAATAATCCAAAGCGTTTTCAAAAGATATTTCACGGGATTTAACCAAATTTGCCAAAGCCCTGTTTAAAGAAATCATTCCCATTTCTGCAGAAGTTTCTATCACCAAATCAAGCTCATGAATTTTGTTTTCCCTTATGAGGTTTGCGACTGCCGGAGTAGCCATCATTATTTCGCAGACGGGAACCAATCCCCCCTTTATCCTCGGAATCAATCTTTGGGAAATCACCCCCAAAAGAGAGCCTGACAACTGCGCCCTTATCTGTTGCTGCTGTTCAGGAGGGAAGCTGTCCACTATTCTGTGTACCGTCTGAGCGGCGGAATTGGTGTGCAAAGTCGCAAAAACCAAGTGTCCCGTTTCTGCAGCCGTAATGGCAATTGACATTGTTTCAGGGTCCCTCATTTCTCCCACCATAATAACATCGGGATCCTGGCGGAAAGTAGCCCTCAGGGCGCGCGAAAAGGACAAAGTGTCCTGATATATTTCTCTTTGTTCAATGACTGATTTATCGTCTTCGAAAAGATATTCTATCGGGTCTTCAATCGTAATTATATGCTCCGCCCTGGAATGGTTTATTTCATCAATAAGGGCCGCCAAAGTGGTGGATTTACCCTGGGAAGAAGGACCCGTCACCAGAACGAAACCTTGAGTAGGTTTTGCAAAATCATGCAATATCGGCGGGAGATTAAGATCTTCTATGGTTTTAATTTTAGTGGGAATCAGCCTCAAAGCGGCGGAAACATATCCTCTCTGAAAAAAAATATTCACCCTGAACCTTGCTTTACCCTCAAAGGTATATGAAAAATCGATTTCTTTATCGGCAAGAAATCTCTGATATTGTTCCTCCGTTAATAAGGTGCGACACAATCCCTCCGAATCCGCTGGAGAAATTTTTTGGCCTTTCAAAGGAACCAAGCGACCGCTCATTCTTAAGATAGGCGGATGTCCCGCCGAGATATGAAGATCGGAAGCCTGTTCCTGTATTGTTATCGAAAGTAGATCTTTTAATTGCGAAGAATAATCTGTCATATTTTTTAAAAGCTTTTGTTTCTAAGCTAAAGCTTGGAAACAAGGTTCTGAGCGCAGCTCAGGTTCTTATTTTATTTCTGACGAAACAAGGTTCTGAGCGCAGCTCAGGTTCTTATTTTAAAATTTTTTTGATTTCCCCAACAACTTCGCTCGGGGTATATTGGGCCTTTATCAGATATTTTACCGCACCCATAGCCAGACCCTTATCTATATCCGCTTTCTGACTGAGATTCGAGAAAACCATTACCGGTATCGGACTTGAATTTGGGTCTTCTTTGAGCCTCCTTAAAATCTCCCAGCCGTCAACCTGGGGTAAAACAAGATCCAAAATCACAAGATC
>JAZDIT010000016.1:0-2489 GCA_043804755.1 Patescibacteria group bacterium
AAGCATGCTGAAGGAAAACAGGATTAAGATGATTCAGTTTGAATACGGTGGATGCAATCTGGATGCCCGCATATTCCTTAAGGATATTTTTGATTTTTTGTATGATTTGGATTACCGCATCTATAAAATTTTTCCCGATAAAACCAAAATCATTGAGAACTACGGGCAATACCTGGATAATTTCCAGTATGCAAATTATCTCGCAGTTCAAAAAGGTTTAGAACCAAAGTAAATGGCAGATTTGAATTACAAATTTAATTCTTTAAAAAATACTTTTGCGGAAAGAGGATTTTCCTACGCCATAAGAAGAGGAATGGTCTTTTTATTTTCCCCCTTGAGCAGGATAATAAAAAGAAATGATTCTTCGGTGAATTTTTTCTACGGTACGTGGCCCAACTTGGTGAATAATATTTCCCCTTTTTTCTCCAGTTCTGGCATCGTAAAATTCCCCAAAAGCGAATTGGTCAAAAAAGCCCGCAATTTTTGGTATGCGAACGTCAAAGGAGATTTTAATCTGGACGGAGAAAAAATATCGAGGAATGACATTTTCATTTATGGTGGCCCGAATCCAAAATTCAAATGTGAAATTTGCCAAAAATCGGAATGGTTGTCGCGGGTACGGCAGAAAGATTTGTTCATCCCGCATTCTTGTCCTCAGTCGGATGAATGTAAAATATTATGCTCCAGGCAGGGAGACGAATTTTGGGCTAATTTGCATCAGAATTTCGATTTTTCCATCGGCTGCGATCCGAATTTACCCGCTCCGAAATGTCTTGTAATCATGCCCGAGGATAAAAACAGCGCAGTCCAAACCCATTATGAGCGTTTTTTGAACCCCGGATGCGACCAATGGATGCTTGTGTTGCGTAGACGGCTGGCTTTTACTTGCCAGGTTGATATTGTCCATTCGCCGCATAATATGAATTGGCAGGATTATGATTTTGTATTGACTCAGAATATAGGAAAGAATGCGAAATTTCCCCGGCCGTCGATTCCCGTTATCATGTACGGCCATGACTTTTGGCCGCTGGAAGACAGAGGATTTCAATGGATGATTAATTGGTTAAAACCGGATGTTTTGCTGACTCCTTATCCCGCTCAATGGCAGGAAAATTACAAGCTGTCTGGAAAAACGAAGGTAATTTTTTATCCTTTTTTCGATTCCGCTTTTTTCGCGCGTCCCAACTTGGACAGGAAAGAACTTGATTTACTGGTAATTGGGGCTGTAGCGTCTTCCGTCTATAGCAAAAGAGTTCCGCTTGACAGGCAAATCTCAAATCTTAGGGGAAAATATAAAATTGGATTTTCCCACCGGGCCGGCATGTTTTCCGCAGCATGGCATGGGCCAACATTCTATATTAGCCGCGACGGCAAAACACCCGTTTATTACCTGAATAAATGGTCAGAATATTTGGGTTCTGCACACTATGTTATGTTTGGAAAGATGAAATTTTCAGCTTTAGTCGGGAAATATTACGAGGTTTTGGGATCCGGCGCCGTTCCGATTTTTCCGGAAGTGACCGATCTGAAATATTTGGGAATAAAACCATTTGAACATTATATTCCGCTTTCCGAAGTAGAGGGGAATAACGAAAAATTAGAATATTACCTGGCTCATTACGATGATTTCCGCTACATTGCCGTAAATTCCGTAAATTGGTATAAAAAAGTATCAGATAAGATGATTTTCAACGATTTTGAGGACTTAATCGGAGAAATAACTAATAACAGATTTCCCAAAAGGATAATCTGAAAAAAATGAACATTCAGGAATACGTCAAAAATAAAATCATTTTGGTGACTGGCGGGACTGGCAGTTTCGGATATTATATCATTTCGGCACTACTGAAATTCAGCCCGAAAAAAATCATTGTTTTCAGCAACGATGAGGACCAGCAATATCATGCCCGGGACCACTTTAAGGAGTACGGAGAGCTTTTGGAATTCATGTTCGGTGATGTCAGAAATTATCATAGGGTTTTGGAAGCGACAAAAGATGTGAACATAATTTATCATGCCGCTGCTCTAAAACACGTTCCAATGGGGGAAAACCATCCCTTTGAGGTTGTGGAGACAAACGTCATTGGCGCTGAAAATGTACGCAGGGCGGCGATTGAAAACAAAGTGGATGTCGTAGTGGCGATAAGCACGGACAAAGCAGTGAAGCCGGTAAACGTCATGGGGATGACAAAAGCCATCCAAGAAAGAATACTGCTGAATCCTTCCAATGGAAAACATCATACGAAATTCATTTGTGTAAGATATGGGAACGTCATTGGTAGTAGGGGAAGCGTCATACCGTTTTTCAAGGAGAAGATTAAAAAGGGTGAATTTTTGCCGATAACTTCCTTTAAAATGACGAGATTTATGCTGAGATTGGAAGAGGCCATGGATTTGGTTTTTAAGGCCACGGCAGAAGGAGAATCGGGCCAGTTGTTCGTAAAAAAGATGCCGGCCTGCTATATTATCGATTTGGCTAAAGCCATGGG
>JAZDIT010000017.1:0-11358 GCA_043804755.1 Patescibacteria group bacterium
ATGACGGGGACGGGTCGGATTGCACAGGATTCATCTACTCTCCCGCTACGATTCAAGCTGAGGCATCTCGGTCACCTGACTTAGCATGTGTTGGCTGCCAGGCTAGGATTCGAACCTAGAATAACCACTTCCAAAGAGTGGTGTCCTACCGTTAGACGACCTGGCAAAATGTAATTAGATAATCGGCCGATTGGACAATTGGCCGATTGCTTCGATAATTGCCAACTCCAAGGGCAATTGGGGGATCGGAGAATATCTCATCCTGCTTTCCGATTCCAAAAAAAGATTTATGATTTTCTGCAATTCTTCTTCTGTAAATTCGGCCGTCTGTTCTTCCATCTTCTGCAATTCTTCTTTCGTCAGGCCGGTTATTATCGGATTTTTGTCCCCGACGATCTTCAGTATCAAAACCTGCCTCAGATAATTTATTATGGCCTTTGAAAATTCCTGCAAGTCCATTCCCCTATCTGCCGTTTCATTAAGAAGACCTATTGCTTCGGCAGTTTTCTTCTCCCTTATCAGATCGGTGAACTTGCTGACGATTTCAATTTCTATCAAACCAAGCAAGCTCTTTATATCTTCCGCGGTTATTTCTTTGATTGTTTCAGTTCTGAACGCAAAAACCTGGTCAAGCAAACTCTCCGAATCCCTAATTGAACCTGTCGCGTTTATCGCAATCAATTCAAGCGCGTCTTTACTTATTTTCACTTTTTCTTTGCCGGCGATTATTTCCAGCCGTTTCATAATTTCAGGTACTGAAAGTTTTCTGAAATCGAACCTCTGGCACCTGGAAATAATCGTAGGAATCATTTTATGGATTTCAGTCGTCGCAAGCACGAAAATCGCATGCGCGGGCGGCTCCTCCAGCGTTTTCAGCAAAGCGTTTGCCGCTTCCTTGGTAAGCTGATGGCTTTCATCGATTATAAAAACCTTGTATTTCGATTTCACCGGAGAGAATTTTATTCCGTCCTTCAGTTCGCGCATTTCATCGATTCCCCTGTGAGATGCGGCATCGATTTCAATCAGATCCATCGATCTTCCTTCCATAATTTCCATGCAGGATGCACATTTGTTGCACGGTTCATATTCGCCTTTTTTTCTGTTTTCGCAGTTCACCGCCTTTGCCAAAAGCCTGGCCAAAGTGGTTTTACCCGTTCCCCGCGGCCCATCAAACAAATAAGCGTGCGAAACCGTGTCCGCCGATATGGCGTTGGTCAGAGTTTTGGCAATATGCTCCTGTCCGATAAGATCGGAAAAACTTTGCGGTCTATATTTTCTATACAATACTAAATTATTCATATATGTAGAAGATTCCAGAGGCCCGCTTTGCGGGAATCATATTTTATTTATTTTTTGAATACGATGAATTTATAGCAGACAAAGTTGAATGCGGAAGCCACGATGATTCCCAGAATCTTGCCGATGTTGCCCAGAACGATATCCGTCATTCCTACGGAAGAAAGAAGTTTGAAGGCAAGGGAGGCCACTCCAACCTGGATTACTCCGCTCACAACAGTTATAAGGAAAAATTTCAGGAATTCCGAACCCATCGCGCTTTCTTTTTTCTCAAATGCCCAGTATTTGTCCGCGACGTATTTTACGCTGGTGGCAATAATAAAAGAAACTGTGACAAAAAGCGAATATTTCAATCCGCCGTCTTTCGATATGCCGAATTCCTCCATCAGGATATTAAGAATGATAAGATCAAATATTGCGAAAGCCGCTCCTATAAGAAGGAATTTTGCCAGCTGATAGACGAATAAAAACCTCTTTCCTAGCAGATAAGCAATCCATATCCCCAAAACGGCCAAAATCGGGAACAGAACGGGCAAAATCCAGTCTAAAACGGGCAGGCTGAAATTCGGCGAATTCTTAATGAGCCAGATAAACAGCCAGGCAACGCCTTCCCCCGTGATAAGAGCTAAGATAACGTCTGTTTTTTTCATATAATAAAAAATCGTTAATGATAAAATTTTCCGTTTCTCCATCATACCTTGTCAGAAGTCTGAAATCAATAGCGATAATTTCCGCTTTATGAAGATTTTTAATGTGATATAATATTAAAAAATGCAGAAAATATACAACACTTTAACGCGCAAAACAGAAGTCCTGGAGCCACGGGAAAAAGGTAAAATCAAACTTTTTGTCTGCGGCCCGACGGTCTACGATTCCCCCCACATAGGTCATGCCAGGACGTATATCGCGTTCGACATGATTGCAAAATACCTCAAAACCAAAGGGTATGATGTTTTCTATTTGCAGAATATCACCGATATCGACGACAAAATAATAAAGAGGGCCGCGGAAAAAGGAATTACTCCTAAAGAACTAGCCTTAAAATTCGAAAAAGAATATATGGATGCGATGGAAGATTTGAAAGTGAACAGCGTTTCAAAATATGCGAGAGCGACCGACCACATAAAGGAAATTATCGGCCAGGTGAAGAAACTTCTGGAGAAGGGTTATGCCTATCAAATAAGCGACGGGATTTATTACGACGTGTCGAAGTCCATAGATTACGGAAAATTATCCGGAAGGACGGCTTTGCAGGCCGAAGATTCAGTGTCGCGCATTGATGAAAGCATCGAAAAAAGGAATAAAGGAGATTTCTGCTTATGGAAATTTAGTAAAGAAGGCGAACCATCGTGGTCCTTCGACTCGCAAAACTCGCTCAGGATAAAGGCAGGCCGTCCCGGCTGGCATATTGAAGACACGGCGATTACCGAAAAGTATCTGGGCCAGCAATACGATATACACGGAGGCGCAAGGGACCTGATATTCCCCCATCACGAGGCGGAAATCGCCCAGATGGAGGCGATTTCGGGCAAAAAACCGCTTGTAAACTGCTGGCTCCATACCGGTTTCCTGGCTGTAAACGGGCAGAAAATGTCAAAGTCATTGGGCAACTTTATTGCGGTGGATGAATTCTTATCCGAAAATTCCGCAAGGATTTTAAGGCTGCTCGTTTTGAAAAATCATTACCGCTCCCCCATTGATTATTCGGAAAAAGAAATCGGAGAAGAAAAAAGCCAATTGGCGCGCATCGATGAATTCACCGATAAATTAAAAAATATAAAAAAGGACGGAAAAAAATCCGGGAATGATTTTATCGAACAATTCAGAAAAGATTTCGAAACCGCCATGGAAGATGATCTTAATACCCCTGAAGCCTTAGCCGTGATCTTCGGTCTGATAAACAAAGCTAATATACTCTTGAACGGAAAAAGCTTGGATTATAACGCTGCCCGGAACATTCTAAAGTTCCTGGAAGAAATCGATGGATTTTTCGGTTTCATTTTCGGAAATGATAAAAAAGAAAAAATCCCAGCAAAAGTGCGGGAATTGGCTGATGAAAGGGAAAAATATCGCCGTGAAAAAAACTGGCAAAAAGCTGATGAAATACGAGGTGCAACTGGACAAGCAGGATATATGATAGAAGACACGGAAAACGGCCCGAAAATAAAAAAAATCTAATCAAGCAAAAACCGTCCTGAGTTTATCGAAGGACGGTTTTTGTTTTTATCTGACGGAAATTTTCTTTTTTGACTTGCACAAATTGTAAAATTTCAGAACCTGGGAGGCAACCTTCGCCCAGGCATATTTTTTCGATTCACGGATCCCCCATTTGCCCATTTCTTTTCTCAACTTGGGATTTTTTATCAGCAACTCAAGTTTCTTTGCTAAAGTTCTGTAATCTTTGGGTTTGGGTAAAAATCTCTTGCCTTTGCCTGTAAGAACTACCTTATATCCGTTGTTTCCGAAAGCGACAACAGGTTTTCCGGTTGCCATGGCTTCTATCAGAACTATCCCGAAACTTTCTCCATATATGGCAGGACTGCAATAAATATCGCAGGTTGCGTAGTACTCCGCCGGACTGTGTCCTGTTTTGCCTTCAAAAATAACGTTTTTCAGCTTGTTTTTCTCAACGTATTCCTGTGATTCTTCCAGAAGAGGTCCTGTGCCGAGCACGATGAGCCTGAGATTTTCCACCACCCATCCCGCACCGAATTTTTTCTGCAAAATTTTGTAGGATTTGAGGAGATAAATCAGCCCTTTTCTCTCTTCAATGCGCCCCAAAAAGAGAATGTTAATCTTGCCATCTATGAATTTCTTTATTTTCGGCACTTTCGGGTTGAATTTTGTCAGGTCGATTCCGTTCGGAATGACTATTTTCGGCCCTTTGTATTTTCCGAAAACTTTCAGATTCAACGGATTCACTCCGATTATCCCGTCCACCTCGTCGCTTACTTCCTTGTTGAATGCTTTCAGCAGAAAGGGAAAAACCTTAAATATTTTTACTCTCTCAATGTTCGCATGGAAAGTAAGGATGTTCAGCGCATTCGATCTCTCTATTATTTGATATGCCGAAGGGAAACAGAAATTGTGGAAGTGAAGAATGTCGAACTTCTCTTTCCTTAACAGTTCATCTATGGCAAAGGGATTGAAATTTATATCAATGTCTCCCTGCGTCCCCCAAATCTTTAATGAAAGGGACGTTCCGGAAAGGATCACGTCCTTGCCGTAATCCTCATCTGCTTTTCTGCGAGGAATTATAATTTTGCATTTAATTCCCCTCTTCTTATATTCGTTATACAAACCCTGAACATGGGCTTTTACGCCGCCCGGCTGGGAAAAAGAGTGGAAACAAATTAGGCCTATTTTCATTTTCAAATAAAGCGATTAAGTATTATTTTATTGATTTTAACAGGAAACCGCCGGCTTGCCAACGGTTTTGGCTTGTGATAATTTTAAGTATAGCGAAGCTCACTTACTATGTCGAAATTACAGGAAATTATAGAAAAATTACCTCCACAAAGCATCGAAGCTGAACAATCCCTGTTGGGCTGTCTGATGATAGACAAAAATGCCATTGTAAAAGTGGCTGATTTTCTGAAAATCGGAGATTTTTACAAAGGCATCCATCAGAAAATTTATGATACCTGCATAGAGCTTTTTGAAAAAGGAGAGCCGATAGACCTCCTGTCGGTTTCGGGAAAGCTGAAAGACAAGAATCTGCTGGAAACGATAGGCGGAAACGCATATCTGACCGAACTTATAAACTCCGTGCCGACGGCTTCGCACGTTTTAAGCTATGCGAAAACCATACAGAAAAAAAGAATTCTGAGGGATTTAATTTCCGCATCACAGGAACTGGGCCAGATGGGATACAACGAAGATGAGGACGTGAATAATCTTCTGGATCAGGCGGAAAAGAAAATTTTCAGCATCGCGCAAAAAGGATTTACCCACGAATTCATTTTAATCAAGGACGACCTGGACGAAGCTCTCCAAAGAATACACAATCTCAAAAGCGGTGGAACCATGCGCGGAGTGCCTACCGGATTCAAAGATTTGGACAATATGCTGGCAGGTCTCCAGAAATCAGATTTGATAATTCTAGCTGCAAGGCCGTCTCTGGGGAAATCCGCTTTGGCGGTTAACGTTGCGGCCAATATCGCAATGCAACAGAATATCCCAGTGGGAATATTTTCGCTGGAAATGTCCCGCGATCAGATTGTGGACAGACTGATTTCTTCCGTCGCGAATATCGATTTATGGAAACTAAGAACAGGTCATCTATCCGATAGCGAAACCGAAAATGATACCGAGAGAATACAACACGCCATAAGCATTTTGGATAAAGCGCCAATATATATTGATGATTCCAGCGGCACGAATGCGATTCAAATGAAAGCCATGGCAAGGCGTTTGCAGATGGAAAAGGGTTTGGGACTGATTGTTATAGATTATTTGCAGCTGATGGACTCTATAACTTCCGATGATGATCCGGTCCATCAGGTATCCCTAAACTCAAAAGCCCTGAAAGGCATGGCGAAAGAATTAAATATTCCCGTTTTGGTTTTATCTCAGCTGTCGAGAGCGGTTGAACAAAGATCGCCGCAAATTCCGCGTCTTGCGGATTTAAGGCAGTCGGGAACTATTGAACAGGATGCCGATGTGGTTTTATTCATTTATCGCGAGGACAAATACGTGCAGGATGATTCTGCACCCAAGGGTGTTGCAAGAATAATCATTTCAAAACACCGGAACGGCCCCGTCGGCCAGGTTGAATTGTATTTTGATGAAAGAACTGTAAGCTTCAAAAGTCTTGAAAAAGGTTTTATGAACGAACAGTTTTAAAAATTTCATGAACTCTCCGCATATCCAAAAGCTGATAGATATGTTTTCGAAGTTTCCCACAATCGGGCCCAAAACGGCAGCCCGTTTTGTTTTCTATCTGATAGGCCTTAAAAAAACCGAAGCCGACGAATTAGCGAGTGCCATTTCCGAACTGAAAAGAGACATAAAAATCTGTTCTTTCTGCTTCAACCCTTTTGAGGGCGAGGGAGATTTGTGCCAGATTTGCGCAAATCCCGTCAGAGACAAATCCATCCTCTGCGTCGTGGAAAAAGAACCCGATTTGAGTTCAATTGAAAAAACGAAGAAATACAACGGCCGCTATTTCATCCTTGGCGGAACGGTTTCGCGCCTAAAGAAGGCAGACGTGGAAAAACTGAAGATAAAAGACCTGGAAACAAGGGTTAAAAATAATCCGGAAATCAGGGAAATAATTCTGGCTATAAATCCTACCGCCGACGGCGAGGCCACAACCCTTTATCTGGAACGGTTTCTCAAATCCTATAATAAAAAAATCACCCGCCTTGGCTTAGGATTGCCCATAGGGGGTGAACTTGAGTATGCCGACGAGGAGACGCTCAGTAACGCTCTGGAAGGCCGAAAGTAGCTATTTTTCCGCGAATTCCATCTTCTCTATCTCTATCTCGGTAAAAGGCTGTCTGTGGCCTTTTTTCTTGTGGTAGCGTTTTTTGGCCTTATATTTGAAAACAATGACTTTTTTTGCCTTTCCCTGAGATAAGACCTTTCCGGTGACTTTAGCTCCCGGGACAAAGGGATTTCCAATCTCAACTTTGTTGCCTTTCTCAAGTAGCAAAACTTCCTTGAAGACCACCTCTTCCCCTTCTTTTTTTTCCAGTTTTTCTATTTTTAGTTTCTGTCCGGGAATTACAAGATATTGCTTCCCGCCGGTCATGATTACAGCTAACATGGTTTTGTTTGGTTATTTACAATAATAGTATCTTACTACTTTTGGAAATTTTTGCAATCCTCTCTATTCCCCCACTTCCAGTTTTTTCATTTCTCCTGTTTCCTCAAGTTTTTCCACTTTCTCATCTAGAAGCTTGAGGCGGTTTTCGGAGGAATCATAGGCGGATTTTGCGTTGGAAATGTGACTTCCAAGCTTTCGGAAATCCTCCATAAGTTTTTCGGCATCCTGATGAACTTTCCCGAGCTTTTTAAGGATGTTCTGGGTTTGTTTTGAAATCTGGGTATCTTTAAACCAATGTTCTATAGTTCTCAACGCCAGGTATATCGTATTGGGCGAAGTCAGAATAATCTTTTTTGACCAGGCGAAAGAAGCTATGTCTATTTCCTTGCCGATGTTGTTGATTATTTCGTAGTATATCGCTTCAGCCGGAATGTACATCAGGGCGAAATCAACCGTTCCCTCGGAGGGCAAAATGTATTTTGAAGCGATGTCGTTTACCTTGAACTTTACGTCTTCAAGGAATGTTTTCTTGAAAAATTCTTTCTCGGTTTCCGAAACGGCGTTTACCATTTTTTCGAAATTTTCCGAAGGGAATTTCGAATCGATGGGCAGAATCCTGCCGTCGGGCAATCTTAATATTGCATCCACCTGTTCCCCGGAAGAAAACAGATACTGTTTTTTGTAGAGCTCCATGGGAAAATGCTGCGCTAAAATGTGCTCCAGGCTTGCTTCCCCCCACTGCCCTCTCAATTTCGGCGATTTGAATATTTCCTGAAAAGTGGAAACTTCTTTTACGACATCCTGCACCTGCTTCAGATCCTCCCGTATCTGAGTAGCCTCTTTTGTAAAAGAATGCATCTGTTCGTTCATCGCTTTTGAGGTACCGTCCACGCTTCCTCTTATTTCTTTCATTTGCCCTATCATCAAATCAGTCAATCGCCTTTCCAAATCCCTTATCATATCGCTTTGTTTCTCGTCGGTTTTTGATTTTCTATAAATCAAATACAAAATTACCCCTATCAAAAAACCAATTCCGAGAAGTATTAAAAAAAAGGTTACGAATGTATTCATCAATTTATTTCAATTATAATATTTCCCCTTCAAAAAATAAACCGACTGACAAGCTATCTGGCCACGATTTCGAATATAAGAAATGTGACATAAATCCCTATCAGGAATAATCCTTCTTTTTTGGTTATTTTTTGACTGGTTTTCAGAAAAAAGAAAAAAGATATCATCGCGATGATCAGGAAAATCCTCGCAACGGCAAACTGGGAAAAATCCGCAATCTTGATGGGAGTAATCAGGGAAACTATGCCGAGGATGAAAGTCGAAGTTATGGCTACGTTTCCCATCTGGTTGCCCAAAATCATCCAATCCTGGCCCTTCCTTGCGGCCTGCAGGCTGAAAATGGTTTCCGGCATACAGGTTCCGATGGCAACGATAAAAATACCGATAAGGCCCAGCGGTAAATGAAATTCCTCATAAATGAAAATGGCGGATTTGACCACGCCCTGGCCGCCCAAATAAAGAAAAAACAACCCAGCCAGGATAATGAGAATATCTTTCAAAATTTCTTTCAATGTGAATTTCTGTTGGCAATTTTCGTAAACCTTTGTGAACCTGTCCCGCTTGGAAAAAAGCCAGCCGGCATACAAAAGAAAGCTTAATAAAAGTATTATACCGTCGGGTCTCGACAGAGTGCCGTCGAAAATCAGTAATAACGGTAAAAGAGAAATGAATAAAGTGAAAATCGAGCTTCCCTGCACGGTCCTGCTGTTTGAAGAAAGTCCTCCTCGGGATAGTAAAGCGGCTAAACCCACCACAATGGAGATATCAAATATGTTCGAACCTACAACATCACCAAATGAAAGTTCCGGTATCTTATTGATTGCGGCGACTATTCCGATGATAAGGTTCGGAATCGTCGCTCCGATGCCGATGACGAAAAAAGCCAGTACGAATTCTTTCAGCTTCAGATAAATGCCGATTCTGGATATTGCATCAATAAGCAATTTTCCTGTTAAAATCAGTAATCCGAAAGAACCAAGTAAAATAAAAATATGGGAAATCATATTATCTTATTTTAACACTTAGACGAGCTCAGTGTAAACAAAAAGAGCTGTTTAAAACCCTTTTATGCTGCGCCCTCAACCGGAGTCGAACCGGTGTTACCAGGATGAGAACCTGGCGTCCTGGACCACTAGACGATGAGGGCAGGAAGAGGAGGAGGTGATGATTTAGTTTTGGCTCTTCCTAAGAAAATCCAGGATCATCTCAGCCGTTTCCCCTTCTTTTGTTTTCTCTCTGACACTTTTGTTTATTTTGCCAATGATTTCCGAAGGTATTCTGAGACTGTTGATTCCGCGCTTTGTTCGTTTGTCAATTTTTCTCCAAAGAGTATTAATTTCTCTATCGAGTCTTGCTCTCTCGGGAGAATCTATGTCCGTCCAAGGATGTGGAAATTTTCGATTCTTTTCTTCTACGAGTGAACGAAAACTCCTCATCTTTTCGACATAGCCCTTTAACCATCGACGGACTTTTCGCGGTTTAAAAAGATTATTATTCTCGACCACATTATCTCCTTTCTTCACCACCTCCCCCCTAAGAACTATTTCCAACCATAACACAAAATTCCTGTTTTGTCGAAGGTAAATAAAAGGGCCGCTCTCTGTTATACTGAAAGCGGCCATAGATTTGGCACTGATGTTGTCTAACCAAATGCCAGGTGCGTCGGATCCACCGGCCCGACATACGACTCCCTCGCTCCGTTCCCTGACACCTTTTTCCCGCCAAACCATAATCCTCTGCCAGGACTCCTTATCACTGTTCCGATATAAGCCCCTGAATTGTCAGGTCTTGTGAACATGACTTTTCTTCCGGTTCTTACTGCCTCTTCAATCTGCTGTTCCGTCATCTCATTTTTTTCCGACATATCTTTCATTTCCCTCCATATTTTTGAAAAAATGTACTGTCCAAAAAAAAGCTGGTCCCGCGGGCCAGCTGAGTTTTCGCATTTTTCCGCAAAAAATCAACTGGCTATGAGATCAGCAATTTTGGTGCCAAAAATAACTCTGTTTGTTTCGATACTCAAATTATGCATATGACTGTCTTAATCCAGAATACCAAATTAAAGGCCTCTGTCAACCTTTCCATCTATTTATAACCTTTCAGCGCCTGCGATATTTCAACCAAATTCAATCCGAAAATCAAACCGCAGGCCGCAGCCGCCAGAACGGCGTAAATCCTTTCTTTTGTAAAATCATTTCCGATCCAAAACGGCACAATGCTGCCTCCGTAACTCACCTTGAAATTCGTACCGTCGTCCGTCGTAAAATCGCCGGCCCTCAGATCCGCCCCTTCCTGGAGGCCAAAGGTTAAAACCTGAGAACAGCTTTCATTTTTTGTCATGCGCACCGTTTCATCGTCAAAATTGACGACAAGATGTCCGCTCTTTTGCAAATTTTTGACGAATTCTTTTACCGCGGTTATTTTTTCTTCCTCGCCGGCGAAAGGAATCTTGTCTTCGGGAATTTCCCCGATATTCGTAACCGCCAAAATCGGCTTTGATGAATTCTTAACGAGAAATTTATCTTTTTCCGGATCGGTAAAATCGGTTTCGAATATGAAAACGTTTTTCCCGATTTTGAAATGGCCCTTGAGAACTTCCGAAATCGCCGATGCCGCCTCCCGGCGTGAAATTCCGGCGAGGAGAATCACCTTCGGCTTGTTCAAACGAAAAATTAAATCATTTAAGAAACTCATTTTGTTTTGTAATCGGGAATGATCTGCTGATAATTTATTATGTATTCGGCCATATCGTGGAATATGGGAGTTGCGGAATATTCCGCCGTTTTCGCCTTCGGATTGTCGAGCTTTACCAGAATCACGAATTTTGGATCGAAAGCCGGCGCATATCCTATAAAACTTTGTATCGTTTTGTCTGCGGAATATGTTCCGCCTTCGGGAACTTGGGCGGTGCCGGTCTTGCCTCCAATATAGTATCCGGGAATTCCCGCCGCCTTTCCGTATCCGTTTACAACGACGCTGACAAGCATGGCCGATATCTGCGAAACCGTCGCCTGGGAAATAATCGGCTCGGATATTTCAGGTTTTGTTTCAGTCACCTTATCATTTTCAACTATTTTATCAACAAGATAAGGCCGGACAAGCTTTCCGCCGTTTGCCAGCGCACAGAAAGCGCGCACCAATTGTATCGGATTCATTTCAATGCCCTGTCCGAAAGACGCGGTTGCGAAATTCACTTCGCGCCCGTTTCTGAGCTCGTTGTT
>JAZDIT010000018.1:0-2935 GCA_043804755.1 Patescibacteria group bacterium
CGAAAATTTTATTCAAAAAATGACTTTTCCACAGTTTTAGGTTATCCACAGGATTGACACAGTTTTTTGTGCTATAATATTTTAATAACCAAAACTACCGTCAAGGTCGAAGGTAGAATATATTTTAGATATATTTAATTATTAATAATCAAAATAATGGCAGAAAGAATTAAAAAACATTGGGATATCGCCTTAATTTTCGGCGTTGGCTTGATTTTAATGATGGTTGTGGTAACGGGAGTTGTGAGCTGGCCGTCACCGGTATTGAGTGAAGAGGTTACGGTTTCTGCAACAGTCAATGAATGGATGACATTCCTGTCAACCGCGAGTTCAACAACCCTTCTTCCGGATCTCGTCGCTCTCGATGGTTCTACACATATAGCCAGCAGCAGTGCAATATACTTTAACATTGGCACAAACAGCGCTAATGGTTACAGTGTAACGGTAACCGATAGCAATAACGGTCTTGATTCCGCTGGCACTAAGATTCAGCTTTCGACTGCTACAGGTACAGTTTCCGCCGGCAATGATAGCTACGGAATACAGGCAACTTCCTCCCTTATGACCGTGGAAGCGAAATATGATTACGAAACGACCACGAATGATGTTGGGCAAGTATCGACTGTTGCGTCAGATTTTGTGACTGATAACTCTCCAGGAATAAACCAAATGGTTTGGATGAGAATAGCGGCCGGTTGCGACGCCACTCAGGCAAACGGCAGTTATTCGGATGTTCTTACATTCACGCTTTCAGGAACTCCGTAGGATTTTAAATTCATTTGTATTCAAAATGAGAAAAACTCTTTTTTTGGGTTTTTTATTGGTAGGAGGAATAATTTTTGCACAACAAACTTGTGCCCAAGTTTCAATTGGAATTTCTCCGTTGGTTTTTGAATTGACCGGAAATCCCGGTGATGTGATTGAAAACCAGGTGAAGATTTATAATCCCTCAGATAATCCGATTGGGATAAAAATGACGACGGAAGACATTGCTCCTTCGGGTGAAGAAGGGCATGTCATCGTTGAAGCGGCAGAAACCGAAACCTATTCTTTAGCCAGTTGGGTGGCGGTAGATCCCGGCGAATTTACTTTGAATCCCAAAGAGGAAAAATGGGTAAAATTCACAATTACGATTCCTGCGAATGCGGAGCCGGGAGGCCATTATGGTACCGTCATCGCGGGACCTCATATTGTAAGCGGACTTGAAATGACCGGAGCTGCCATTTCTATACGCGTTGGAACGCTTGTTTTGCTTACCGTTCCGGGAGTGGCGCAGGAAATTTTGGCGGTAAAGGATTTTTCCGCTCCTCGTTATTCCGAATACGGACCGGTGACATTTGATATTTTGTTCGAAAACAGCGGAACAGTCCATGTGAAACCGACGGGGTTGATCACCGTTGCTAATTGGTTTGGCAAAAAAGTTGATGTCATTCCTTTTCCGGAAAGAAATGTTTTGCCCGGAGGATTGAGAAGAATTGAAGTAATTTGGAATCAGAAATGGCTTTGGGGCGGAAAATATACGGCAACGATTACCGGAAACTACGGAATCGGCAACAGCCAAATCGTTCCTGTGGTAATCACATTTTGGGCATTTCCATGGAAATTCGGGTTGGTGATATTTTTGGTAATTATTCTGCTTATTCTGGCAAGAAAGAGATTATTTGCGGCATTCAGGATTTTATTGAGAGGGGAAAGATAATATAAAATTATAAAATCAAAACAAAAACCGTTCTTCGATAAATTCAAGGCGGTTTTTGTTTTCCACACTCGAAAAATTTTCATATGAATGATAAAATAAACAAATGGATGGGAGGAAATTGGAGAAAACAAAAATAGTATTTTTTGTAATTTTAGTTTTGGAAATCGTTTTTTTGGTTGTAGCATTTTCCGGTTCGGTTTTCGCACAGGAAATCGATATCACCGTGAGTGCGGAAGTAAAAACTCATTTGCATTGCGGTGACGGCGCATGCAACTTTGGAGAAACTTGTTCCACCTGCCGGAGTGATTGCGGAGGCTGCGGTGGAGGCGGCGGGGGAGGCGGAGGCGGGGAAATAATTATTCCGTCCGAAACAAAAGTTGTTTTTATCGGAAGGGCTTATCCATCGGCAATAATTACGATTTTAAAAAACGGTACGGTTATCGCGAGTTTTTCGGCGGACAATGTCGGTTTATTCAACAGGGAAATATCCGGCATTGCCGCTGACACTTATAACTTTTCGGTTTTTGCAGAAGATACCGAAGGAAGAAGATCGGTGACCATCGGTTTTACCGTCGGGATTCTTGAATCAAGAGTCACAACTATTTCCGGAATTTTCATTTCGCCGACAATAGATCTCGGTCCGACACAGGTTGAAAAAGGGGATCCCGTTGATATTTACGGACAGTCCTTCCCGGAAAGCAAAATCACAATATTCATTTCTTCAAATGAAATAGTTAAAGATACCAGCGCCACAAAAGCAGGCAAGTGGAGTTACAGGCTTGATACAACTCCTCTGGAAGAAAGTGAGCATTCGGCACGCGCGCAAGCTTTGAATGGCGCGGGAGAATTGAGCGCGTTTTCACAAACAATGTCGTTTTTGGTCGTTAAAAAAGGTGCCATGGTTTGCCGCGGCGCCGATTTGAATTTTGACGATAAGATAAACCTCACTGATTTTTCCATATTGCTGTACTACTGGCGCCAGCGCAAACCCCTTAACATTTGTGCCGATATTAATCATGATGGAATTGTAGACCTGACTGATTTCTCGATAATGATGTACTATTGGACCAAATAAATTATGAAAATCAAAAAACTACACATTATTTTTCCAATACTGCTTTATTTTATATCCATTATTCCATATACGCATTCTGTTGATGCTTCGGTTTTGTATTTTGAGCCTCAAGAAGGGGAATTCCATGAGGAAGAGATCTTTTTTGTGGACGTAAAATTGGA
>JAZDIT010000019.1:0-4313 GCA_043804755.1 Patescibacteria group bacterium
AAAACTCCGGCAAGATTACCGGGATTGGCCAACACGGTTTTTCCAACTTTTTTGATCCAGGGCTTGTGAGTATGGCCGTAAAAAACGAAATCATATTTTCCTTCAGAGGCAAGATTCTCCGCAATATTGGGAAAATGGGAAAATGCAATCTTTTTCCCGCCAATTTTTATTTCTCCCATCTCCTCAAAAACTTTTATTCCTTCTATCTTTTTAAAATCACCGAGATCACAATTTCCCCTGGAAAGATAAATTTTACCCTTGAAGCCATTTAATGCCTTCTTTAAGATTTCCTCGTCAGAAACGTCTCCTAAATGCAAAATCAGCCGGATTTTTTCATTTTTTATCCAGTTTACGGCTTTCTTTAAATTCGGAAGGTTATCGTGAGTATCGGCAACGATGGCAATTTTCATACCGGACTTAGTCTAATTAATTTTAAAATTTGCAACCAGATATCCGACGCCAAAAGGCCCTTCATAAGACAAGATTTCAACTTTCCAATTTATTTTTGCGGCGTCGAGTATCCCAAGTATAAAGCAAAATGAACGCAGACCGCACTCTCCGGCTTTTGGGTATATTTCATCCAGCTTAAATATGCGTTTTAAATCTTTTTCTTTTAAAAACCTGACTAAATCTTTATCGAATTTCGGCCCGTCGGTTTCAAAACCGTAAGGCCCCTCTTCTTTGAGGCAATGCGACAAATCACCCGAAGCGATTAAAGCGATCTTATATTTGAGGTTTGAGATTTCCGATTCATAAATTCTTCTGCCTTCTTTGTAATAAAATTTCGGATTTTCCATACCCATCAGATAATCTTTGACATCACCTTTGAAATCGCGGGCAAGAAAGTGTAGGGGAACGTTAAAACCCCAGTCCTGGTGTGGAGATGAAATCACTATGAAATCCGGCTCTGCGTTTTTTAGCCTTCTTCCGAGTATTTCCAGATTGTTTATGGTTTTTTTGACCTGCATCCTGTCTTCTTTGGATCCAACATCCGGTAAAATTAGCGGAGGATGGGGAGAAATGCAGGCAAATACTATTTTACCCATAGTTTATGAATTAATGATGTTTAGATTCGTTCCACATTTGGGGCATTTTCCTTTTATGTCCTGTCTGTCAACTATATAGTTTTTTCTGCCGATTACCAAAGTTTCGCATTCCGGACAGACGGTATTTTCAAAAGATGTACCCGGAACATTACCCATATAAACGTATTTCAAACCAGCGCTTTTTCCGATACTGTAGGCCTTTTCTAATACCTCTACCGAAGTTTCCGGCAAATCCTGCAGTTTCCATGAAACTTCACCGGAAAATCTGGTAATGTGCCACGGAGTTTCCGAGCCCAGTTCTTCATAAATGAATTTGGCGATATTTTTGAACATTTCTTCTGAATCGCTCATGGCGGGAATTGCCAAAGTCGTGATTTCCACCCAGACGCCGGATTTTTTCATTCTTATGGCTGTATCCAGAACGGGTTGCAGTCTTGCACCGCAATTTTTTTTGTAAAAATCATCTGAAAAGCTTTTTATGTCTATATTATTCGCATCAAGATAGGGGATTATCATTTTTGCGGATTCCTCTGACATGAAGCCGTTTGAAACCCAAACGTTTTTCAAACCTCTGTCTTTTGCAATTTTCATCGTATCCAAGGCGTATTCGGAAAATATCGTAGGTTCAGTATAGGTGTAAGAAATGCTCGGCAGGTCTTTATCAAGAGTGAGTTTGACCAGTGCTTCAGGAGACAAATTCTGTCCGGGAAATTCAACGCCTATTTGCGGATTTTCCCGGATGCCCTGGGAGATTTCCCAGTTTTGGCAATTGGCGCAGCGGAAGTTGCAACCGACCGCGGAAAAGGACAAGGAATAGCTTCCCGGCAGAAAATGGAAAAGCGGTTTTTTCTCGATGGGATCGACGTTTACGGCGATTGCTTTACCGTAATTCAGGGCGAAAAGTTTTCCGTCGATATTTTCCCGAACCTGGCAAATCCCACGATTTTTCGGCAAAATAAGAACCTTACCTTCGGTAAGAACCTTGTTTCTCGCTTTGTTCGAAATAACACAATAATGGGCGCAATTCTGGCATTGGACCGCTTTATCTTTCAGTTTTTTATATAGATAAACTTCCTTCACCCCCACACTAAACAAGCTTATGTTTTAAGACTTTCCTCAATTCTATTTTTGAGTTGTCTTAAAGCTTTCGCTCGTAGTTTAAGATTTTGTTCTCTTTTGATAGCATCATTTTTTGACGCATAAGCTTCATAGTAAACAATATAAAATGGTTTTCTTATTTTTGTCGAACTAACAAGCCCTAAATTATGTTTTTTCAATCTTTCACGAAGATCAGGCGTATAACCAATGTATAGATTACCATCCATTTTACTTTTCAGAATATATGTAAAAAACATAATTTAAAGCTTGTTGTGGTGTGGGGGTAAATCTCCTTTAATTTTAGCTTCATTTGTATTAAAATTCAATTAATATGCGACACAGAATTTTCATTGCCATAAATTTGCCGGAGAACGTCAAAAAACAGCTTTGCGACCTGGAATACAAATGGCTGGAGCTGCCCTGCCGATGGACAAAGAAAGAAAATTTGCACATCACCCTGGCTTTTTTAGGAGAAGTAACCGATGAAGAATTGCCTGGAATTTGCAGAATTACGGGCGAGGTGGCATCAAGGCATGAGCCCTTTTTTATTTCTCTGAATAAAGCCATTTACGGCCCGCCTGGGAAAAATCCGCGGATGGTTTGGATAGAGGGTAAAGTAGATGAAAAATTAACGAAACTGCACAAGGATTTGGAAAAATCATTGTATGAATCCATATCTCAGTCTGACGATGACAAAGGACGTCCATATGCGCTTCACATAACTTTGGGCCGGTTGAAACAATGGGAATTTCAGAAAATAGAACTCGAAGAAAGACCGGAAATAAACGAAGATATCGATTTAAATTTTGAGGTCAAATCGCTCGAGGTTATGGAAAGCAATTTAGGCAAGGAAGGGCCGCAGTATGCAGTGCTCGGATCAGCCCCTTTAATCACTAACTCCTAATGCATATACATTTCATCGGTGCGGGTGGAATCGGAGTTTCCGCACTGGCAAAATATTATCTCAAAGCGGGCCAAAAAGTTTCCGGCTCTGATTTGGTTTCTTCGGAAATAACCGACGTACTTAAAAAGATTGGTGCTAGAATTTTTATCGGAAAGCAAAAAGCGCAAAATCTGTCCAAGAATACCGAACTCGTAATTTACAGCCCGGCAGTCCGGCCTGACAATCTGGAATTCAAAGAGGCCAAAAGAAGGGGATTGAAAATCCAAAGTTACCCTGAAGCGCTTGGAGAACTGACCAAAAACCATTTCACAATCGCCATTTCCGGTACTCACGGAAAAAGCACGACCACCGCTATGCTGGGACTGTTGCTGGAAAAAGCAGGATTTGATCCTACGGTAGTTGTCGGTACAAAAGTGAAACAATTCGGTAACGATTCGGTAGGCTCACCACAGGGCAGCAATTACAGACCGGGGAAAAGCAAATATCTGGTCATTGAGGCCTGCGAACACGAAGAATCGTTTTTGAATTACTGGCCGAAAATAGAAGTCATTACAAACATTGAGGCTGACCATCTTGATTACTATAAAACCTTAAATAACGTTATAAGGGGATTCGATAGATTTGTCGGTCATCTGTCAAAGAACGGGATACTGATAATAAATAAGGACGATAAAAACTCAAAAAAGATAATTAAGAAGAAAAATCAGAGGACATTATTGTTTTCCATAAAACAGCCGGAGGCAAATAAATTGAGGAAGATTCTGAAAGTTCCTGGAGAACATAATGTTTACAATGCTTTGGCCGCATTGATGGTGGCCCAGTCATTGAAAATACCGGACAATGTAAGTTTTAAAGCTCTTTCAGAATATACGGGTTCCTGGCGCAGATTCGATGAAAAACAAATCAGGATAAAAAACAGAAAGATTATCCTGATCTCCGATTACGGGCATCATCCTACTGAAATAAAAGCAACGATTGCGGCGGCAAAAGAAAAATACAAAAAGGAAAAAATCTGGTGCGTTTTCCAGCCTCACCAATATCAAAGAACGTATTATTTGTTCAATGAATTTGTCAAAACATTCCGAAAAAACAAACTGGATAAAATTATAATTACCGATATTTACGATGTAGCCGGCAGGGAGGATATGAAAATCAGGAAAAAAGTCAGTTCCGAAAAACTTGCCGAAAAGGTCAATAAATCCAACGTGGAATACGTTCCGGAAAGAAAACTCCTCGCTTTTCTCAAAAATAATGCAAAAAACTAC
>JAZDIT010000020.1:0-13598 GCA_043804755.1 Patescibacteria group bacterium
CGGAGCAAAAATCATTGACAATACCATAAAAAGTGGTATTGTTTTAATACTTACGTACTTTGAAAAAAATATGACTTAAGGTCATTTTATATAGGATTAAAAATCATAAAAAAATAATATAGGAAAAGGAGGTATATACCGATGGGAAATCCGTTAACTGTACTGCAAGAAACGGTTGTCCAGAAACTAGAAGGAGGAGTTAAGGGTAGTAAATTTCCGACTATGCACGATTACTTTGACGGAATTTATGGTCACGACGATGTCCCGCCAGAGAAAATCCCGGCGCTGAAAGAAGAGTTTCTCCAAATAACCAAGGCTTTTTGCGAGGGGATGGAGCTGGTTTCTTCAACCGTAACCGTAAGCGTTCCAACACATAATACCGGTTACTCGCCGCTTTTCGGAGTCCCGGTTGAAAAAGATTCCTATGAGACAATAGGACATGTGCTCAACGAGTCAATCGACCAGTGCACCCTCGCCATTATCTTAGGATGCGGCTTTGGTAAGTATTCTGCGCCTTCCGAGAAACTGCAGGAAGCCATGGAACAGCTCAAGGAAAGTGTTGAGAGGGTTTTTCTGCCGGGCCCGAACGGTGCGGTGGAAGCACTTATCTTGGCTTACGACTCCAATAACAACATTAAATATGGCAGAATTGCCGAGGGGATGTGGAGTCCCTATCGGGTTGTCGGACTCGTCTCGGTGCAGGAATCCATTCTGGGATTCGACGCTACTATGGATTACGGAACGGGCGTGTGGAAATTCAACAAAATCGGTTTTGATTGTTTCCTGGAGCTGGCGGAGAAATCATCTTTGTTTCCCGGAGCTTATAAAAAAATAACTGGCAAGGATTATAATCCGACGGAAGTTCAGAAACCCGAACCCACGCTTATTAGCTGGCTAACGGAATCTAAGGCTTTCCAGCAAAACATCGGCAGGGCTTGCAAGCGCTGGACGAATTAAAGTCTCGGAGAAACGATTTCTAACCCACGGATTATTCAATCAACCACATTAACGGAGGCCGCCCCTAAAGGAAACGGCCTCTTTTTATTTTTCCAGACAGGTTCTAACCCCAGTAGTAGAACCTGTGGGTTCACTACGGGGCAGGCATCGTCCCGCAGGCGGAGCCAATAAATTTCAAGTTTATGAAGAGACTTGATTTTTTTGTTAAAAGTTGTATAACAAAAATACGAAGAAAAAGGAGGGTAGAACTTTGAAAAAAATGACAAAGGCCAAAACTATTATTGAAGTTTTGTTTCGTAGAGATGTTTTCGAGGAAAGGGCAAAAGCAGTCTTAAAAAACTTAGGATTTCCTAATCCGACGGTTGGTCAATTCGGAGGAGCAGTTAAACTTAGAATATCTGTTCAATCTAAAAAACTGAATCAACACATTGAAAAAATCGAGAAGCAAAAGCTCGTAGAAGGGGCAAGAGAAATGCCTGGTTAGTTACCAAGTAAGTATTTCAATAAACGAGTTAAGGCGGTGTGACATTCTATGTTCTACACCGCCTTTTAATTTCCCAAACAGGTTCGAACGTCATCCACCATGCAGAGCCAACAAAGAATCGCCAATCAGGCGGTTTTTTGGTAGAATGGGAAAATGAAAACAAAAATTTTAATCATTTTAATAATTTTAGTTATTGTAATAAGTGGAGGAATTTTAGTTTGGCAATATCAACAGAAACTAAAAGAAAAACCAATAGAAGAGCAGACAGAAGAGCATGCGAGCAATTCTGGAGAAACTAGCGTGGAGTCCGGCGCCCCCATTCATGTGCCAGACGGATATGTTGCATCAAATATTTTCACTTCTGCATTAGTGGCGCCCTGGGATCTGGCCTTTGGACCTGATGGCGACCTTTATGTCGCTGAGTTTACCGGCAGCAGGATTTCTAAGGTAACTTCTAACGGCTCTGTATCTACCTATTTGGAAATACCTGAATCGTTCAGGAGCACAGCCAGAAGTCTTGCGTTCAGCCCCTCAGGCGATTTGTATGTTGTCATGTCCAACGGCGGACTGGGGGATTTTAACGGAATCCTCAGGATCTCCACAGACAAAACTGTAAGTGTACTTTCCGAAATTGGCGGTGTGGAACAGTTAGCCATAGGCTTCTCCGGAGACATCTTTGTCGCAGGGGCAGGCGAGGTCTTTAGGATTACTCCAGATGGTGTGCTCACAACTTTTGTGTCAGGGCTCTCGTTTCCTTCTGACATTGAATTTGGGCCATCGGGCGATATGTTTGTCTTTGAAGCAGGCATAGGCGAAATATCCAGAATCGCGCCCGACGGCGGAAGAACTATCTTTGCCTCGGGATTTGCCAAACAGATTTCATACATGGCTTTTGATGCCCGGGGCAACCTGCACCTGAATGATCGCTCCCCCGGGGAATTTTACAGTGTTACTCCGGCTGGCACAGTAGCCGCCCCAACGCATCTCTCTTTTCTAGTACCCGGTTGTTATAATGATATGACTTTCGACTCCTCGGGGAATCTGTACGTTGCAGACGGCACAGGCTCGAGGATAATCAAGGTTCTTCCTGACAGCACAGCCAGCGTTTTCGTCGATGGATTTATGTCAACAGGTTTGGCTATGAGCCCTTCCGGAGATGTTTATACAATCGATACAGCCTCTTTACGAGGGGATCCTCCATCCACAGACATCATCAAAGTGCTGCCCGACAAGACAACCTTTGCCACTATATCGGGCACGGCTTCGGATATAGACTTCAGTGCAGCCGGAGACATGTATGTTGCTGTATTTGACAGAGACATGATATTGAAAATCAATCCGAACGGCGAGGTCAGCACATTTGTGACAAGACTGCACGGCCCTGGGCGCCTGGCTTTCGGCAAGTCGGGCGACTTGTTTGTATTAGAAAGCCGCAACGGCAACGTACTGAGAATTACCCCTGAAGGCGAGATATCAACCTTTGCCACAGGCTTTGGAGACATTACGACAGGGTCTTTGTATGGAGGTCTGGCTGTTGACTCTGCGGGAAACGTCTTCGTTGGCTCCATGGGCAAGAACAACACAATCTATGAGATTTTTCCAAACGGGACTGTAACGACTTTTGCCAGCGGCGTCAGTGATGAGGGGTACTGGGATTTTGGGGACATAGCTGTATGTTCAAACGGAGAAATCTTTGCAACAGAAGCAGGTAGAGGCAGATTATTTAAGGTCACTTCTGAGGGGGTCACGCTCTTTGCCACAGGTTTGACAAACGATGCCCACAGCGTAACGTGCGGTCCTTCTGGCGAACTTTTCATTGGTAGGGCGGGAAGTATAGTGAAAATTTCAGCTAGATAAAAATAATGAAAGATAATAAAAGTATGAAAAAGAAAATTTTAATTATTTTAATAGTTTTGATTGTTTTAGGTATAGGCGGATTTTTTATATATAAGTTTACCGACCAAAGCAATTTAGGCTTATTCACTTTAATATCCGCAATTGTTCTTGGAATAATACTTGGGATAATTGAAATTGCAGAACGGGTTAAAAAATTAAATAATAAATTTAATTTCTAAAATTAAAATTTTATAATGACATCTAAATTACCCGAAAAACCAAAGCTAGGATTATATATAGACGATTCGAATCTTTATTATGCAGCGAAAAATGCTGGCTGGAAAGTTGATTATTAAAAGCTATATAAGTGGGTTGCGCAAAACAGTACAATAGTCCGTGCTAAATATTTTATGGGAATACCCGAATGGGAACCAGCGAAATCAATCAATAAAGTTTTAGCAAAATATTATAAAAGTATTGGATATGAAATAATTGAGAAACCATTAAAAAAAATTAAAGATAAAAATAAATGCAATTTTGATGTAGAAATGCACGACGAGATAATGAAAGATTTAAAAGATTTAGATATCGTCTATTTAGCTAGCGGAGACAGTGATTTTCTAAGAACAAAGGAAAATATTTTAAAAGAAGGTAAATGAATAAAGTTTTTAGTATATAAAGATTACTGCTGCTGGGAGGTAAGAGCATCTTGGCATATATTTTTTGATGATATAAAAGAAGATATCATTAAAACTTCTATTCCTGTTTCAAGGCCTTGACAAGCTTTTTTAATGGTATAAGATAGAAGTAGGTTAATTCGCCAGGCCTTGTGCCTGGTTTTTTCGTTGACACAGATTCATCACCAATGGTATCAACCGGGTTTTGACATCATCGCATAGACGGAGTCATATTCATAAAATAGGTTCTAATGTCGTCCACGACGTGGAGTTGAGAATTCCAACTAATTGCTATTTAGGCGATTTTTTGGCAGGATAAGGTAAAGGTCAATAAGTTTAATTTTTTTTATAAAAATAAATTATGAAAAAGATTTTCATCATTTTAGTAATAGGAGGTGTAGTTTTGGGTTTGGTCGGGATTTCCCAGGCAAAACCAACATATCAGCCGACAAAGCCGATACCTGCCAACGATATTCATATAGTTAAGAAAATTCCAGTATCAGATGAAATAACGAAGGGAAAGCCAACTTCTCCTTCTGGCGGGGGAAAAGTTTATTCGGGAGCCGCAACTGGAGTTTTAGGAGCAGGAGCAACAGGCAATAAATACGCCGTGGTAATTGGAATCTGCGATTATCCAGGAACCGATTACGACCTTTGCACTTCAGATGGAGATTCCTACAATATGTACAATACTCTAAGACTGTATGGATATGACCCAGCCAACATCTATTGGTACAGAGATATGGGTTATGACCCTAATAATTATGGAGTTGATGGAGCTCCTACTCGGCAGAACATTATCAATGCCATTGAATCTATAAAAGCAGGAGCAACAGCCAATGACGAGGTAGTGTTCTTTTTCAGCGGACACGGAGCAGATGGCAAGATTGACGACGTTGGCAGTGAGGACATAGATGAGGCAATTGTTGTCCACGATGATGATGGAAGAATTGATGCTGATGGTTCTGCAGATTTGGATTTGATATGGGACGAAGAATTAAGAATATTATTCAGCGGATTCCTAACTTCAAGAATTGTTTTCGTCTTTGATTCCTGTCTTGCCGGCGGGATGAATGATGTGGCAGGCACCGGAAGGGTAGTGGCTATGGCGACTGAAGAAACCAAATCAGCTTACGTCTATTCAACCGGAGTACTTGGAGAGGGAGTATTCAGCCATTATTTTGTTAAAGAAGGAATGTTTCAGGGACTAGCAGACGGAACTAATGCCCTCAAAGCATCAGATGGAACTGTGGCTGTAGAAGAAGCTTTTGATTACGCCAAAACACACATCCCTTCTTATTTGAAAAGCAGACAAAAGCCTATCGTAAGCGACAACTTTACTAACGACCTGCCTTTGTAATTTTTTTCTAAAGAATATTAGATAAACCAAAGAATCGCCAATCAGGCGGTTTTTTGGTAGAATAAAATAAGTAATCATAAATAATTCAAGACTTATGAAAGGACTGTTTCCATTAGTATTATCTTTGATTCTCTTTTGGGGAGCACAAAAATTTTATATAAAAAATCGCGGACTAAAAGAAATAAGCCCGAATTGGCATTGGGTTGGTCTGTTGCCTCTTATGTTCGGATTACTGAGCTACATTATTGCTATCACGCACTTTGTCAACCCGTGGAAATTCCAATGGGCATCATGGGGACTCCTCTTATGGGTATGTCCTCTGACAGCAGTTTTAACGGGGATAGTTTTTCTATCTTCCTCGCGCAACCGTTTTGTTATATCGGCAATTGCGGCTTGGATTTTTAATGGTCCACTTTTGCCCGCTTTGTCCGAAAACAACCTTTCACTTCAGCAGTTCCATCATCTCGTGTCGGCCGCAGTCTTATTGGTGATTTTATACCACCTTAGAGAAATATGGAGCCCTAAGGGCATCTTATTTGGTCTGGCCGGTTTCTACGCTTTTGTGATAATCACAGTCAACCTTAGCGAGGGCGTAGTGAATTTGTTGCAACCATTCAAAGAGAGCGGACCGCCGCCGATGTGGTTGGGAATAATCTTTGCCATACTCTCGATAGCAACCTTTTTGTGGTATAAGCCGGGTTTCAAGCGTGCGAAGTAAAGAAACAGTGAGTAGGAAGGTGGAGTTAGTTTAAGGTTGGGCCAAAAACCGGCACCTCAAACCATTTATTTGTAGTCTGCCAGTAGGTTCTAATGTCGTCCACGACGCGGAGCCAGTTATCCCATTCGAGACCATTTTCTCCAAAGGGGCTAAAATTTTTTGTGTCAGGTGATTTGCTTTTTGGAAATAAAAAACGCATACTCTATTTATTATTATAATAACTAATATATAAACATATGGGAGATTTTAGAAAAGGCGGTGAGAAACGTTTTGGTGGCTATGGAGGCGGATTCAACAGACGAGATGGCGGCCGAGGTGGATTTGGTGGGGGTAGAGATCGCGGACCAGTCACCATGCATCAAGCAATTTGCGACCAATGCGGAAAGCCATGTGAGGTACCCTTTATGCCAACTAGTGGTAAGCCGGTGTATTGCAACGTTTGCTTTGGAGGTAAAAAAGAAACTGGAAATAATAGAAGTAAAGATAGATTATCACAAAAGAATTATGACGGCTACAAAGTTCCTACCAAACCAGATTTTGGAAGCGATATCAGTAAAGGAAATAACGATGAAGTAAAAAAGCAGTTAGAAATATTGAATGGGAAAATGGGCCTACTTATTAAGGCAGTAGAAGCTATGGCAAGCACCAAACCTTTGGGGAAAATTAAGGAAGTGGTAAAAACGGTTCCGGTCGTTAAAGCTAAAAAAATCAGTTAAAAGGTTTCTAATTGTTTTTCAAACAGGTTCTGACGTCGTCCCGTAGGCGGAGTAAAATAAAAAATCGCCATTCGGACGCCTGCCTGTCGGCGGACAGGGTTTTCTGGTAGAATTATAATATAAACGGTCGCAATAAATAAAAATAATTTTTAATAGTTTATGAAAGGATTCAACACAAACATCGAAAAAGACACTTTAGAGAATAATAATTTTCGCAAAGTGCTTTATACCGGGAAACACAGCCAGCTCGTACTAATGAGTCTCATTCCTAGAGAAGAAATCGGAATGGAAGTACATCCGGATAACGACCAATTTTTCCGTTTTGAAAAAGGTCAAGGCAAATGCATTATTGACGGTAATGAATATGAGCTTGGCGATGGAACAGCGATCGTTGTGCCAGCTGGTGCCCAGCACAACATTATTAACACATCTGATACGGAAGAGCTAAAACTATATACCATTTATTCACCGGCACACCACAAAGATGGAATTGTCCGTACCACCAAAGAAGAAGCCGTGAAAAACGAAGCGGAGTTTGATGGTAGTACCACTGAATAAATAAAAGTTAAAAAACCGCCCTATATTTTACAGATCGGGCGGTTTTTTGATAGGGCTTGATTTTTTTGTAAATAATTGTAAAATATAAAGAGAACGAATTTTCAAAAAAGGAGGCGTTCCGATGCCCGTTAATAATGAGATAACCCTAAAGCCATTCCGGCAAACCCCCGGATTCTGCGGACAGGCGTGCATAAAAATGCTGGTTGATCACTATGATGTTGGGGTTTCCTCGGAACAAGGGATTGCAGAAATTTCTCTTGCCACGAGAGAAACAGGCACTTCCCTGAAGGGAATAATTCGGGCGGCGAACTACTTCAACCTCCAGGTTTTCGTGAAGGACAGCAGCAAAATCGCCGATCTGCGTTATTTCATAGACAGGGGGATACCGATTATCGTAAATTGGTTTCAGGAAGATGATGGACACTATTCCATAGCGGTCGGTCTGGACGAAGAGAAAATCGTCATCATAGATCCGGGTGACGATCATCACAGGAAAGAAATGGCGATAAACCTATTTTTGGGAATTTGGTTTGACTACGTAGGTGACTACCCTTACCGGAAAAACAGTTTCATATTGAGAAGGATGATAGCTCTTACTCCTTTTGGAGAATCCTTTCCCATAAAAGGCGGTAAGATACTTGCGAAGGCACCAAAACCCCAAAATGGGGAAAAACGGCGATTCAATGGATTACTAAAGCTCCCTTAAACAAGGAGCCTTTTATTTTTTATGGAAATATGCAGGATTTACACTGAGCTGATCGAAATGGTAGAATTATTTAACGACATGGATCAATTCCCTTTGGGTTTTACAAAATGTCCGAAATGTCAGGAATATTCCATATATATGGAGTCTTCTCTCGGTTCGCCTTTCGGTCCTTCATTCCAAGATAAATCAAACGGGCGGATTATAGAATGGGAATGTCCTTATTGTTTTGTGATAATTTCGGAAGAAGAATTGAAGAAAAACATGGTCAGGGAATTGGATGAAGAGATTGAATATGAAAAAAGAGGTTTCAAAAAGGGACAAATTTTGGAGCATATGCCGGAAGAAATATCGGCACAAGAGGCTCGAAAAATGGCAACGGAATATATGAAAAGCCTTAATATAAAAGAATTCCCTCCGTCATTCGAGAAAGTCCGCGTTTCCGACTGCCAAGAAGAATGGTGGGTGGATTTTGATAAAATTACCAAAAAAAACGCAAAAGTATTCCCACCCAATTATTGCGTGATTTTAAACAAAAAAACAGGTGGGGTAAATCTCGTTTCTTTGAATAAATAAGTCCTGTTTCTCTTGGGTTTCATCCAAATGATGATATAATAGATGTATATGGAATCTGTTGGGGGCGACAAAAAAAGAAAATATCTTTTTATCGCCGTAATTTTGGTTTTCACCGCGTTTGGCGCATTTTTTGCATATTCGCAATCATCAAAGGAAAAAACCGGAATTATCGAAGGATCTTTGGGATATCCCAGTGAATTCATACCTGCCGATATGCGGGTATGCGCGGAAGATATCTCAACCAAACAGCAATACTGTACGGGAGATCATATTCAGAATACGAAATATACTTACGGCGTGGGATACAAATTTGAAATTCCAAAAGGGAAATACCGCGTCTTTGCGACCTTGCCGAATTGGGTAAATTACAGGGCTTATTATTCGGAATACGTAACCTGCGGTTTGGGCGCGGATTGCATTTCGCACTCTCCGATTGTTATTGAGGTCAAAGCGGACAATATTATAAACAATATAGACCCGCAGGATTGGTATAATTTCTAATTTCAAAGGTCAAGAGTAAAAAAAGAAAAATCCAAATATATGGCATGGGCACAAATAAAAAGGCTTAACAGAAAATTGAAAAAAAGAAACAGAAAGAATCCTTTAAGGAAAAAATAATTGGAATTTGAAGAAACAGTCCTCGAGGCTGTTTCTTGTTATAATATGGTCAGATCAATACGCATGAATAGCGGAGAAAAACATTTGAATCTGATTGCAATTTAACTTTTTTGTGTTAAAATATGGTCTGAAAGTCGGGCCATATTATTTTTTAAAATCGAATAAAATTAAACTTTTATGAAAATAAAAAAGAAAAAACTGATAATAGGTATAATCATCGCAGCCGTTTTGATTTTTGCCGTGAGCCAGATATTTTTCGATAAATCAGAGAACGGTTTTACTGTTGAAAACGTGCAAAAAGGAACCGTTGTCCAGGAAGTTTCCGAAAACGGTACGGTGCAGATGGGGGAGGATGTCGATTTGAATTTCAAAACAAGCGGCACTATTTCAAACATTTATGTGAGGGTCGGCGATCAGGTTTTCGCCGGACAAAGCTTGGCGAAATTGGATACGATTCAGCTTTCAATACAGCTGGCACAGGCGCAGTCAAACGCCCAGGCGCAGAGGGCGAGATTAGCGGAATTGCAGAGAAGCGCTAATTCCGATTTGGACAGCTATTACAAAAGCACTCCCGATGTTTTGAATCAGGCGTATAATCTGACGGACAGCGCGATAAGGCAGCAGGTTGCGGATTTATTTTTATACAGAACGGAGGCAAGCGTTCCGTATTTCGATTTAACTTACAAAAATTGCAACAATCAGGCATCGGCAGAATCCGCTGGTCAGAGGAAAATCGTTGAAGATGATTTGAATGTCTGGAGAGAGGAACTGCAAAATTTGTCCGACGCTCCCTCGGAAATTGATGAAGCGATTTCAAAAGCAGAAATTTATCTTAACGATGCCCAGAGTTTGTTGAACAGGGTAAACGATACATTGTCTGCAAATTGCGAGCTTACTAATGATGAAAAGACAAAAATCGATACATACAAACCTTTGGTGAATGCGGCTCTCACAAACTTGAACACCGCAATAACTTCCGTTTCCGCCCGGAAAAGTGCGATAGAAGCGCAGAAACTTGCGGTGGAGAATTACTCCGGCGGCACCAAGGAAGAAATAACTTATCAACAGGCGCTGGTCAGGCAAGCCGAAGAGGGAGTCATCCTTTTGCAGAATCAAATCAGAGACGCGACTCTTTTGAGTCCGTCCGAGGGCCAGATTGCGCAGATCAACAGAAGAATCGGAGAGCTGGCGCAGATAACGCAGCCCTTCATAGTTTTCATTCCAAAAAGTCCGTTTGAAATAAAAGCCTATATTTACGAGGAAGACGTTGTGAAAGTTGAAGTCGGCGATCCCGTGGGAATAAAACTGACAGCTTTTCCCGAACAGGCACTGGAAGGGAAAGTAATTTCAATCGATCCCTCTGCGACTTTAATAGACGGCGTTGTTTATTTTGGAGTGAAAATCGATATCCAGAATCCTCCCTTGGGGACGAGATCCGGAATGTCGGCCGATATAATAATCAGAACAGAACAAAAAGAAAATGTTTTGGTTATTCCTGAATCGGCAATTACAACCAAGGAAGGGAAAACATTTGTTCAAATCGTAAGCGGCAAAAAGCTTCAGGAAAGGGAAGTGCAGATAGGTTTGAGGGGAAGTGAAGATATAGTTGAGGTTTTATCCGGTCTGCAGGAGGGAGAGCAAATCGCGATTACGGGACAATAAATATACATGGGTTCAATTATTAAGCTGGAAAACGTCTGGAAAATTTACGAATGCGGGAAGATAGAGTTGCCCGTGCTAAGAGGTGTTAATCTGGAAATAGCTCCGGGTGCTTTTGTCGTAGTATTGGGACCTTCGGGTTCCGGAAAATCCACGATGCTGAATATGTTGGGCTGTTTGGATTTGCCGACAAAGGGCCAGGTTTTTCTGGATGGAAAAGATATTTCCAAAATGTCGGAAGATGAGCTGGCGCAGGCAAGGGGACAGAAAATCGGTTTCATTTTCCAGCAGTTCAATCTGTTGCAGAATCTCAATGCTTTGGAAAACGTGATGCTGCCAATGGTTTTTCAGGGGAAATCCGAAGCGGAAAGAATAGAAAGGGCAAAGTTCCTTTTAACCTCTTTGGGTTTGGGAGAAAGGATTTTTCATAAGCCTTCGGAGCTTTCGGGAGGAGAACAGCAGAGGATAGCCATTGCAAGGTCTTTGGCGAATAATCCGGAAATTATCGTTGCCGACGAACCGACGGGAAATCTGGATTCGACTACCGGCCAAAAAATTATGGAAACCCTGATTAATCTGCACCAGAAAGAAGACAAAACGATTGTAGTCGTAACTCACGATCCCACGATTGCAAACTACAGCAACCAGATAGTCCATATAAAAGACGGACAAATAGTTTCAAACCATATTGGGGAGAAGGTGTTGTGGGAGGAGGGTGGCGTTTAGCAATCAAAGTTTTCAGGCACCGATAGTTCCCTCATCCAGCGATTCGGGACTATCTGCATTCTCGTCCCGTCATCTGCAGAACCATGCTGACGGGACTGCGAAAGCTGCCGTGAAAACTTTATTACCTCACTTTAGAGGGTACAAAAAAACAAATTCCTTTGCTTTAAGAAAAAATAATATGTTCAAAGAATATTTCAAAATTGCAGTAAAAAATTTAAGGACCAGAAAGCTCAGAAGCTGGCTGACTATTTTGGGTATTGTCATCGGCGTGTTTTTGATAATGTCTCTGCTTTCTCTGAGTCAGGGGCTGAAAGCCACGGTTCTGAAACAATTGAGCGCAATGGGCACGGATATCATTATGATTATGCCTGGAGAAGACATAATGACGAGCATGATGGGGGGGATGGAATTGTCCGAAACCGATTTGAATTCGATAAGGAAAACTGAAGGGGTGGAAGCCGTGCTTCCGAACGTTTATAAAGGCGAGATGATGAAATACGAAGGACAAAGCAAAACCATCATTCTGTACGGAATGGATTTGAGAAATTCACAGGATATTTACAAAGAGAATATGGGGATGGATGTGAAAGAAGGCCGCTGGCCTTTACCCGGAAAACGGGAAATCGTGGTCGGGAGTGTTGTGCCTACCGATGTATTCCCCGGTTTGGAAATCAATACTCTGGCCACGATAAAAGGAAAACAATTCAGGATAGTCGGAGTTTTAAAATCTTTGGGGAACAAACAGGATGATTCGATGATAGGGATCGATCTGGATATTTTCCGCGAAGTAACCGGGTTGAAAGACGGCGCGCCGCAGGCGGTCGCAAAAGTTGCCGAAGGTTATTCTCCCGATGAAGTTGCCAAAGACATAAAAGCCAATCTTTTGGAAAACGCCAGAAGGCGGGCGGGGCAGGATGGGGAAAGTTCTTTTTCCGTTTTGACTTCGCAAGCCATGGCGGGCATTGCCGGAAATATTATGGGAATCATCCAGGTGGTGGTGTTTGCTTTCGCTTCCATTGCAATCGTTGTGGGAGGCATCGGTATAATGAACACGATGTACACTTCGGTGAGAGAAAGGACGAAAGAAATCGGAATTTTAAAAGCCGTTGGAGCCAAAAATAATACGATAGTTTTGATTTTTCTTACGGAATCGGGAATCATAGGATTGATTGGCGGAGTCGGGGGAATGATAGGGGGATTGGGCTTGGCGAAACTTGTTGAACTCATCGGCCAGATTCATCCCGTGTTTTACATCCAGGCGTCAATCACGCCAGGGATCGTTCTATTCGGTTTATTATTCTCATTCGGCGTGGGTTGTCTGTCGGGATTCTTTCCGGCCAGAAGTGCATCAAAACTTAAACCCGTTGATGCATTAAGATACGAATAAAAGCTGCCTGGGATGGCAGTTTTTTTATTATTGCCATTATTCCAAAACGGAGTTAATTTATCGCCGATGTGGCGATTTTTTGTTAGGGTTGACTTTTTATTTATAAATTGTAGGCTAAATTTAGCAAAAGAGGAGGTTTGACAAATGAAAAATGGAAAGGAAGTTCTTCTGGTTGTAGGTACACAAATTCCTACCTGGATACTCGCAAAGCCGGGAGTGAAAGTTGAAGACAAAACAATAAATGGCAAAATCGTTCTGTCACTTATTCTGGAAAGAGGAGATGCTCTATTCTGTACAGGAGGAGGGGTTGATGTTAAAACTAATTCTTCTGGAAGGTTTCTGACCGCCTTTGATCCCTTAGAGGTACTCGAAATTCGGGATTTAAGCAATAATTCCGTCAGACAGAACCATTTCTTATGCACTAAGTGTTTTGCGAACACGGGCGTCGAAGTAGACGAAAAATCTGGATTCAACGAGACCCTACAAAGATGGCAAATACTTCACACATTCCAATGCTCATGCGGCAACACCTGGAAGAAGATTATTTAAATTAATTTAGCGGCGAGATAATGTCAAACCGCTTTTTATTTACATTCTTCCAAAACGGAGTTAATTTGAAGGTA
>JAZDIT010000021.1:0-28890 GCA_043804755.1 Patescibacteria group bacterium
CCTAATTTCTTAAACGCACGGATTAAAGAAGGGATACCGCTCCCGCCACCGATAACAACGACCTGTTTGATTTTTGTAAATAAGGGCGTTCGGAACCCCCTTGTGGTTCTCGTTAAGATTTCAGGGTGGTCAATATCAACATTTTTTGCCTTTCCTATTTCGATGATTAATTTAACCAGGCCGGCATACCGAATAATCGTTTTGTAAAAACCCTCCCCTTTTATTTTTAACTGATTAAGATAAAAAATATCCCGGCTGCGCGAGGCTTTTGCCAAGGCGGATTCATAACCAACCATTCTCTCAGGGTCAATCACTAAAACAATGTCTCCTTGATTCAGAATTTCTATCGTACTGTAAAAAATTAAGGGGCCGGATATTCCTTCGGCCTGTATCCTGGCTATTTCCTGAAATTTTGTCTCTATTTCTTCGGCAAAACCTCTCTGGCCTATAACTACCACCCTGTTAGTTCTTCTGAAAACATCTACGATTCCCGGAGAAAATTCTAATTTAAGATTTTGTTTAACCTGGTTAATTTCTTTATCGGTTATTGGAACATACTGGCCAAATTTTTCTGAAAGAAGCTGTTTGACAATATAAGCCTGTTCCACAACACTTTTAGTGGCAGAATCAGAAAAATATTCTCCACAAATCATAGGGATAACGTGGGTGGCATATTTGGTGATGCTCGAATTTCTGTTCCCAGTAATGGCTATTTTTATCTTCGCCCTGGCTTTTTTCAATGCCGCAACCGTTTCCTCTGTTTCTCCGGAAGCGCTAAGGGCAATAACAACATCGGCTGGAAAATTTTCCTGCACTTCATTTGAATACCTAACCTTAACATTAATGCCTAATTTATCTGCTAATTCTTCTATGCCCCAGCCGGGCAAATCAATACTACTCGAAACCCCGCAAATCAAAATCGGCTCCTCTAAAAGAGAAGAGAATTTTTTAAGAGAGACCTTTCTTCTTTTTTCCAAAATGTGAGGAATTTCCTCTATTTCTTTTTCAACAAAGAATTTCATATTATTATTTTAAGACAATTTTGCTGAAGTGTCAAAGATTGAATTTTTTGTTTTTTTAAGCTATTCTTTATAAAGACAAGATTATGGCAGAGAAATTTCTCATCAAAGGCGGAGTTCCTCTTTCGGGAGAAGTAGAAATCTCCGGATATAAAAATTCAGCCGGTGCGGTTTTGGCTGCTGTTTTATTATCGGAAGAACCGTCCGTTATCGATAATCTGCCTCTTTGCACAGATGTTCTGGATCAGATTGAAATTTTAAAACAAATGGGAGCAGAAGTTGAATGGTTAAAAGAAAAAAAATTAAAGATAAATCCCAAAAATATCAATCCTGAGAAGATACCCGTCGAACTTTTTGAAAAGATGAGGGTTTCCATACTGTTGGCGGGACCGCTTCTGGCAAGATTCAAAAAAATCAAAATCCCCCACCCGGGCGGAGATAAAATCGGTTTGAGACCGATTTCCACGCACATTCGGGCACTGGAAAAATTCGGAACAAAAGTTGAAGAAAAAGAAGGATTTTATTTTTTGGAATTAAGTGATGATCCCGGCAATAAAAGAATAATTTTGGAAGAATTCTCGGTAACCGCCACGGAAATTTTGATGATGGTTGCGGCTCTAAGCGAAAATGAAACAAAGATAGAGCTTGCCGCAGCAGAACCCCAGGTTCAGGATTTGGGGAATCTTTTGATAAAAATGGGTGTTGAGGTTAGCGGTTTGGGAACTCACACGATTATAATAAGGGGGAAAAAACAATTAAAAGGTGCCGAATTCGCAATTTGTCCGGATTTATTAGAGGCGGGGACTTTCTTCATTGCTTTTGCCATAACCGGCGGTGAGGGCAGGATTAAAAACGTAAATCCTGAACATCTTACTTTTTTTCTGGAAAAAATGGAAGAAATCGGAGTAAATTTTGAAACAAATAACGAAATAATCGTAAAAAAATCCGGCGATTTTAAGCCGACAAAAATACAGGTGCTGCCATATCCTGGGTTCCCGACCGATCTGCAGCCACAAACATCAGTTTTGCTGACGCAAGCCAAAGGAAAATCTTTGGTTCACGATCCTTTGTATGAAAATCGGTTCCAGCATCTTCACGAATTGAGAAAAATGGGGGCCGATATTGAGATTACCGATCCTCACAGAGCCCTGATCTTCGGGAAAACGGAACTGACCGGCAGCAAGCTTAACACTTCGGATATCAGATCGGGTGCCGCGCTTATCCTGGCCGGATTGATAGCAAAGGGCGGAACGGTGGTAGACAATATTTCCCAGATCGAAAGAGGCCACGAAAAGATAGAGGAAAAATTAAGAAAACTAGGAGCAAAAATAGAAAGGATCTAATTACCTTTAGCCAAACTAAAAGTTTTGAGATTTAATTCCAGATATTTTTCTGGGATTATTTTTTTAATGGCTTTCCGGACAGATTCCGGTTTCAAAGGAATCAAATTCTTAAAAGAAGCCAAACTTATCAGATAGATTCCGGAAACCACGGTATTCCCGAGTTTTTCTTTACAAATTTTGTCAGCGGGAACTATCGTTATATTTTTTGTAATTTGTTTGAGTTGTTTTAAAATTTCTATTTCGGTTAGCGGTTTTTTCAACGGAATCGGAGTTATAAGCTGATTCATCAGAAAATTGGTTTTTGAATTAGCAAAATACAGTCCCCGCAGACTTTCCTGTTCTTCCAGGCCCAAAACCAGATTCACCTTCCCTCTGGCCACCATCGGAGAGTTGATTTTTTTTCCGAATCTGATGTGAACCTCAACAGAACCTCCCCTTTGGGATAAACCATGCAGTTCGGAAGTTTTTATGTCATATCCCTCAATAATCGCCGCGGCGGAAATAATCTGCAAAAGAGTAATCAATCCCTGTCCCCCGACGCCGAATATCACCATATTAAATTGTTCCGTTTTATTTGCCATTTTGTTTCGGTGCGACGAATTTGCAAGGATGTTTCGCCACAATTACGGAAACTTCATCTTTGTTCAAAAACTCTTTGACCACCCCGACGAATTCCTCCTGTTTTATTTGATCAATTGTTTTCACGTATTTTACCCCGCAGGCCCGGACAAGATTTTCTATATTAATTCCGTTATTCATGCCAACCGAAACCGGATGGGGTTGATGGCCGGTCATTGCGGTAGTTTCGTTGTTTAAAATAATAACCAAGGGATTGGATTTGTTTACAACGGCGTTTATTAAAGGAGGAATTCCGGAATGGAAGAATGAAGAATCACCGACAAAAGTAATCAGTTTCTGCTTATTTCCAGTCGCCTTCTTGATCCCATGAGCGATCCCGACGGAAGATCCCATACAGGAAAGATAGTCCTGCAAATTTATAGGAGGATTCCCGAAAAGCATATAGCAACCGATTTCTCCGCCGAAAACTACTTTTTTAGCATCTACAGCTTTGTTTATGGCGGAAATTACAAACCAGTAAGGACATCCAGGGCAAAGCTGCGGAAAACGTTTAAAAGATTTGGGATTTAGGATTTTAGATTGTAAATTGTATTTTTTGCCAGTTATTTTTGCGACGGCCTGGATTACAAATTCCGGCTTTAGTTCCCCGACTTCCGGTAACAAGGATTTCCCGAATATCTGTATTTTACAGTTGGCATTTTTAGCAATCTCCGTAATTTCTTTTTCCAAAAATGGCTCCAACTCTTCAACCACCAGAACTTTTTTAAGGGGTTTCAGGAAATTTTTGATTTTGTTTACTGGCAAAGGATGAAAAAATCCCAGTTTCAAAACCGGCAAGTCCAACTTCATTTCTTCCAAAGATTCCATAATATATAGATGGGAAACTCCGGAAGTTATAATCCCGATTTTTTGTTTACTGTTCTCTATTTTTTGTTCTTCATTAATATACGATTTTTCCGAAAATTCTTGGATTCTTTTGATTTTCTCAAGTAATTCTGACTTCATTTCCAGCACTCGTGGAGGTAGGGTCACAAATTGGTTTCTGTTTTTTATAAATTCCGCCTTAGTGTTTGATTTTTCTATTTTCCCCAAAACCACTTCCGATTTTTGATGAGCGACTCTTGTCGTAGTCCTTATCATCACGGGAATTTTGAATTTTTCCGAAATTTGATATCCCAACTTTACAAAATCCTTGCATTCCTGAGGATCGGACGGTTCCAAAACCGGGATATAAGTGGAAAGAGCAAGCCCCCTGCTATTTTCCTCGGATTGAGCCGAGCTATGGCAGGAAGGATCGTCCGCAACGATAATTACCGTCGGCCCCTTGGAACCTGTGTAAACGAAAGGAAACAAAGCATCTAAAGCCACATTCAAGCCGAAATTTTTCATTGCGACAAGCGTTTTCAACCCGGAAAAAGAAGCTCCTATACCGGCTTCCATCGCCACTTTTTCGTTCGTGGAAAATTCAAAGTACACGCCGGCATCTTTCGCGATTTTATAAAAAATGTCCCCTATTTCCGAAGCGGGGGTGCCGGGGTAAGTGGAAACAAAATTGACGCCTGATTCCAAGGCGCCACGAATAATAGCTTCATTTCCCAGCAAAATCATTTTTTTGCCGGGATTATTTGAAAGTATTTCCTCCATGTATATTATCTTACTCTACCGTAACACTTTTCGCCAGATTTCTGGGCTTATCAACATCGTTTCCAAGCAAAACCGCCATATAGTATGCAAAAAGATGTAACGGAATAACCGATAAAATCGGAGTCAGCATTTCCAAAGTTTTTGGAATATAGATTACATCATCGGCTATTTTTTTTATCTCTTCGTTCCCTTCGGTCGCGATTGCAATAACCTTGCCGTTTCTAGCTTTTATCTCTTGAATATTGGAAACCACTTTTTCATATACAGAATCCGAGGGGCAGATTACGATAGTAGGGAAGTTTTCATTCACCAAAGCCAGTGAACCGTGTTTTAATTCCCCCGCTGCAGTACCTTCGGCATGCAAGTAGGATATTTCTTTTAGTTTTAAAGCTCCTTCCAAAGCTATCGGATAATTGTATTTTCTTCCTATAAACCAAAAATTTTTATAATCTTTATAATTTTCCGCTATTTTTTCAATTTCGGGAGCTTGTTTTAAAACTTCGCGCGCTAAATCAGGAAGTTTTTTTAATTCGGAAACAATTCTTTTGCCCATAACTAAAGCCATGTCCCTTTGCCTTCCAAGATAAACCGTGATCATCGCCAAAACCGTCAGCTGCCCTAAAAATGCTTTTGTTGATGCCACAGCTATTTCAGGTCCCGATCTAGTATAAATTCCCCCGTCAGTTTCTCTCGATTGGGTAGAACCTACAACATTTGTAACCCCTAAAGTCAAAGCACCTTTTTCTTTCATCTCCTTTATTGCGGCTAAAGTATCGGCGGTTTCACCCGATTGCGACACAAAAATTCCAGCGGTCATTTTATCAATTATCTGTTTTCTGTAGCGGAATTCCGAACCGAAATCAACGTCAGTTGATAATCCGGCATATTCTTCCAACATATATTCGCCAACCCGAACGGCATAGTTTGCCGTACCGCAAGCCACTAAAACTAACCGATTAATTTTCCTTAATTTTTGTTCAATGGAAGTTAGACCGCCTAATTGCACCATTCCTTCTTCTGCAATCAGTCTTCCTTTAATAGCATTTTCTATTGCGTCTGGTTCTTCCATTATTTCCTTCAACATAAAGTGCGGGTATCCTCCTTTTTGTGCTTCTTCTGGCGTCCATTCGATTTGAACAACCGACTTTTCTTTCAGTATGAAAAAATTATCGGGTTTCAAAACGGCTACCTCGTTGTCATCCAGATTGATCACCTGCCTGGTATGGGTAATTACAGCCGATGGATCGGATGCTACCAATATCTCTTCTTTGTTTATTCCTAAAAGCAAGGGGGAAGAAAGACGCGCGGCTACTATTTTGCCGGGATCGTTTTTGGAAATAACCGCCAGACCATACGTTCCCCTGACATCCCGAAGGGCTTTTCTTACAGCATCTTCCAAATTCCCTGTAAAGTATTTTTCGATCAGATGTGAAAGGACTTCAGTGTCGCATTCCGATGAGAATTTATGCCCATCCCCGATCAGCTTATCTTTTAACTCCTGGAAATTTTCTATAATTCCGTTATGAACGAGAAAAATGGCATTTTTACAATCCGCATGCGGATGGGCATTTTGATCGGTCACTCCCCCATGCGTCGCCCAACGGGTATGTAAAATGAACGGATTGCCTATAGATTCTAATCCGCTTTCTGAAATCGCCTTTTCAAGATTATCTATTCTCCCGATTTTTTTAACGGAAAAAATTTCCTTTTTATCGGAATTATACCAGGCAGCTCCCGCCGAGTCATACCCCCTGTATTCCAAACGTCTCAGAGCATCCAACCCGATTCCTATATCTTGGTTTTTACCGATATATCCAACGATTCCACACATAATAATGATACCAAGTGAGGTCGCGGCTACGTCCTGCGGGACTACACGCCGCTCCTTAACAACCCTCGGTTTTTAATATTTTGACTGCAAGGAAGAATATATATACTATATTTTCCTATACGGGAGAGCTGTCTGTTCTCCCGACCCCTCTCCGATGTAGCTGATGATAACTATACTACAATGTTTATTAATTTTCCGGGAACGAAAATGACTTTTTTGATGTTCTTACCTTCTATCCACTTTTTAATCTTTTCCCTCGAAATTGCAAGCTCGCGGGCTTGTTCTTCGGTAATATCCGAATCAGTTTTTAATATTTCACGGACCTTGCCGTTAATCTGGATTATCAGATTCGCCGTCTTTTCTTTGATAAACTTGGAATCATATTTTGGCCATTTTTGTTTGTGGATACTTTCTTTGCTGCCTATTTGCTGCCATAATTCCTCGGTTAGATGCGGAGCAAACGGAGATAGGAGCAACAATAATGTTCTAAAATTATTTTCGGCAAGGTTGCATCCGCTTTCTGACATTTTATTTGTAAAAATCATAAGGGCCGAGATCGCCGTATTATACCGGAGATTTTCCAAATCCTCCGTAACTTTTTTTATCGTCCGATTGACAAAAATTTCCAAGTCCGGATTTACTTTTCCTTTTACAGTTTTTTCTTTTAATCCCCAGACTTTCTCCAAAAATCTTTTTATTCCCATGATTCCTTTATCCTGCCAATCTCCTCCTTGTTCAAACGGCCCCAAAAACATTAGATAAGTCCTGAGGGTATCCGCTCCGAATTCTTTGTAATATTCGTCAGGATTGACTACGTTTCCCTTCGATTTTGACATTTTGGCGCCACTCTTTGTGAGTAAGCCGTGAGCTCTGAATTTTTCAAAAGGTTCTTCAAAATCGACAAAGCCCAAATCCTTCAAAACCATCGTAACAAAACGGCTGTACATCAAATGTAATACGGCATGTTCTTGTCCGCCTATATACATATCTACGGGCAACCACTTTTTGGTAATTTTTTTATCAAGCGGCTTTTTCTTAAAATCGGTTGACGGATATCTCAGAAAATACCATGAAGAATCCAAAAAAGTATCCGAAACATCGGTTTCCCTTTTGGCCGGTCCTTTGCATTTCGGACAATCCGTCTCCACGAAATTTTTAATGGATGTCAACGGAGATTTTCCTGTACCCTCGGGCCTGAAATCTTTTACGTAAGGCAATTCCACCGGTAAATCCTTTTCCGGAACGGGAACTGTTCCGCATTTTTCACAATAAATAATCGGAATAGGAGAGCCCCAATATCTCTGACGGGAAATCAGCCAGTCGCGCAATTTATAATAAACCGATTTTTGGGCCAGATTTTTCGCACCTATCCATTCTACGATTTTTTCTCTCGCTGCACCGGAATCCATGCCGTCGAATCTTCCGGAATTTACCAGTATGCCTTCTCCTTCATAGGCCATGCCGAACGAACCGTCGGGATTTATGCATCCCCGCCCGGATTCCGGCCTAATCACTTCTATCATCGGCAGATTATATCTTTTGGCAAATTCGAAATCCCTCTGGTCATGACAAGGTACCGCCATCACGGCTCCGGTACCGTAGTGGAATAAGACATAGTCGGCGACCCAAATGGAAATTTCTCTTTGGTTTCCGGAATTTATGGCTTTGATCCCCCCCAACTCAACACCCGTTTTCTCTTTAATTTCACTGATCCTTTCAATCTCTGTTTTCTTCCTTGATTCTTTTATGTAATTATTAACCGACGCAAAATTCTGAATTTTAGATTCCAAACTTTTGATAATCGGGTGTTCCGGTGCGACGACAAAATAAGTACATCCGAAAAGAGTATCCGCGCGCGTTGTAAAAACAGGCACGCTCAATTCCGAATCTTTAATTTTAAATTCTATCGTCGCTCCCTCGGATTTACCTATCCAGTTTTTCTGGGTAATTTTGGTTTTTTCGGACCAATCGATGACTTCAAGATTTTTTAATAACCTTTCGGCATATTTCGTGATGCCGAAAAACCATTGTTCGTTCTCCTGCTGAATGACCTGAGAATCGCATCTTTCGCATTTGCCCCCTATCACCTGTTCATCGGCCAAAACCGTTTTGCAGGAAGGACACCAGTCAACCGGCGCCTTTTTTCTGTAAGCCAAACCCGCCTTGAACAACTGAATAAACAGCCACTGCGTCCATTTGTAATATTCAGGACGGGAAGTATCCACTTCGTACCGCCAGTCAAAGAGGCACCCGAGATTCTTTAATTGCAAACGGAAATTATCGGTATTTTTTTTAGTCAAAATCTTCGGGTGAATTCCCTTTTTAATGGCGAAATTTTCAGAGTGAATTCCAAAAGCATCAAACCCGATTGGTTCGAAAACATCTTTTCCCTGCATTCTCCTGAAGCGGCCGTGAATATCGGAGCCGGTAAATGCGTAAACATTACCAACATGGAGTCCTTCGGCGGAAGGATAAGGGAACATCATCAGATTATAGTAGGGATTTTTGGCCTTTCCCAAATTCGTCTGAAAGGTCCCGTTTTTTTCCCAAAACTTGCGCCACTTCGTTTCTATCTTTTGAGAGTTGTATTTTTCCATAATGGAGAAAAGTATTCTTAAATTTAACACAAAAAATCGGCTCATTCAAGCCGAAACTTTTATTTGGAATTTTGCCTTTAATTTATTTCTTTTAATATTCTCTTTACTCTTTTTTCTGCTGGTTCAATCGGAATATATGATATATTATACCCTAAACTTTTGTAGCCTTCCTCTAAAAACTTATCTAATTTTTTAATAGTCCCACCATTCTCAGTCCTGGCATAATCTCGTTCAATCGGAAGCTGCTCTAAAAAGAATATTTTTCTGTATTTATTTTGGCAAAATTTTAAAACTGCTTTTGTATCTAGGCGGCAGATTCTATAGTAAGCAATGCTATCGGGAATCGCTCTGTCAAAAAATACTGTTTTGTTCCGCGGAGCAGATTTTTCTATTTCAATTTTAATTTTTAGAACTTTCTTTTGGAATTCGGCTTCACTTTTTCTAATTTCTTTTAATTTTTTGCCTTTTTTCTTCGCTTTGTCGATTAAAATCCTTGCCGCTTCGGGATATGTGATATAACCTATTTTTTTTAACGCTTCCAAAATTGTTGTTTTCCCAGAAGAAGGACCTCCCGTAACAACATACCAATCCAAAATCTTAGATCTTGAATAGTTCTTTTGCATTTTTGGTAGTTATATCGCTTATTTCTTTGTGGCTTAAATTCTTAAGCTGTGCAATCTTTTCTACAATGTATTCCACGTACATAGGTTCATTCCGCCCTGCCATAGGCGGCGGAGTAAGGTATGGGCAGTCGGTTTCAACCACAATTTTTTCCAAAGGGGTTTTTTCTATTACTTCGTCCAAATTCAATTTGAAAATTATTCCATTAAGCCCCAGATACAAACCCATATCCATATATTTTCGCGCCTGCTCCCAATTTCCCGTAAAACAATGTATGACTCCCTTTATTCCCTTTTTTCCTTTTAGAATTTCTATCAATTCTTCGTGAGCCATGCGGCAGTGAAAAATTATCGGCAAGTCCAATTCTTTTGCCAAATCCAGCTCTTTCAAAAGAATCTCCTTTTGCAGATTCTTAAATGTCTCTGTTTTTATTTTTGTTTTTGGCTTGTAATAATAATCCAGTCCGATCTCGCCTATCGCAACTACTTTTGATTTGGCTTGCCCTGAACCGAGTCGAAGAGCCAGTTCTTTATATCTCGTGGAATCAAATTCTTCCTCTTTCGTATTGAACGCCGTTTCTTCTTCATCCATTTTCACCTTAAAAATTCCGCTTACCAAGTGAATGGGATGCAGACCTATCGCGGCATATACACCTTCCTGATATTTTTCCGCAAACTCCACCGCCCTCTTGCTGGTATCATATTGAGAACCCACATTTATCATCCAGACATTGTCATCCAAAGACCTCCGTATGACTTTGTCGGCGTCATCTTTATAGGCGTTGAAATTTACATGAGCATGAGTGTCTATCAGCATAATTTATTTTCTGATTTCTTCCAAAGACAAGCCGTCCTTTTTCAATAACTGATGGGATTTCCAAAAAGTTAATCCTACAAGACCGATTGTGGCTATCGTAGGAAGATACTCCGGGATACTGATTCCGAAACTTTTAAGGATTATGAAAAAGCCCAGAAAGCCGATTGATGTCATGGCTCCGTTTTTAAGCCATTTATATTTCGCAACCCGGTCTATTCCTTTAATGGTCAATTCTCTCACCACAATAGCTCCTATGCCGTTTCCTATGAAGATCAAAAGGATATTGGTGGTAAATGCGAAAGCTCCGATTACTCCGTCAAAACTGAAAGAAGCATCCAATACCTCAAGGTACATTAACTTCGAAAAATTGCTGAGATTAGTCGTTTGATTCTGGAGCATCTCTTCTTGTTTTGCCGCCTGTTCCCTGAAACCGTACATGATAAAAAACACCGCGTTTCCGATGGCCGCAGACAGCATCAGGTAAAAATCCGGTTTTGCCAGATACAAAAGAGTCGTCAAAAGTATTGCACAAAGAGCAAAAAACCAAACTCCGTGCCGTGGCTTTATTAATTTATCGGGAACAAAATAAGGATCTTTCTTTTCCAAAAAAAGCCAATGAAGATAAACAAGAACCAAAAAAACTCCGGCACCGATAAGGATTATTCCTTTTCTTTCTTCAATAAGCTGAGCGATTTCCGGTGAAGTATGGAAAATAGAACGCAAGACTCCCAATAATCCGATTTCTGGAACGGATAGCCAAACGATAACCAAAGGGATCAATCCGCGGATTATGAATACGGCGGTAAGAATTCCCCAAAATAAAAAGATCTTCCGCCATTTTGCGCTCATTGTTTTTAAAACATGAGCATTGACAATGGCGTTATCAATACTGCTTATAACCTCAAAAACTATCAGCCCTAAAATAGCTATTATGGATGAAAGCATAATTTAGATCCTCGGGAATAATGATTTACCCTTCAGGCTTCTCAATTGTCCGAAAATTTCCTCGGAAGTTTCGGGCAATAATGGTTTTAATAATCCGGCTATTTCGGAAATCGCTATTAATAAGTTGTCTATCACCTCCCGTTGAGATCCTTTCGCCTCCCAAGGACGCTCTTTTTCAATATACTCGTCGCAATAGCTTATTAAATCCCAAATCAATACCAGCGAATCGTTAAATTTGAATTTTTCCAAAGCAAGGTTGCAATCCTTGTGCGTTTTTTGGATTTTCTCGCTGAACTTTTTATTCAGTTTGCTTTCTTTTACACCAATCTCTCCGGCGATTTTAACAACGCGGGCAACAAGATTGCCCAAACCTCCGGCCAAGTCCGCATTATATCTTTCTTTGAATTTTTCAAAAGTGAAATCTCCGTCTTCCGTCGGGGGAATTTCTCTCAATAAGTAATATCTGACTGCATCCGCTCCGTATTTATTGACTAATTCGAACGGGTCGATAACGTTTCCCAGAGATTTAGACATTTTTTGACCGTTTGAAGTTATAAATCCATGGACAAAAATGTTCTTTGGCAATTTCAAACCCAGAGATAAAAGCATACCAAGCCAAATAGTGGAATGAAATCTTAAAATATCCTTGCCTAAAAAATGGATATCGACCGGCCAAAATTTCTTGAAATTTTCTCCGTCAGGATAATTTAGGGCTGAAATGTAATTCACCAGAGCGTCCGCCCAGACGTAAATCGTATGTGAATCGTCGTTTGGCACAGGTATGCCCCATTCCAAATCCTTTCTCGGACGCGAAAAACTGACATCTTCCAATCCCTGTCCGACAAAATTCAGCATCTCATTTTTTCTTTCCTCGGGAATTATTCTGACTTCGTCTTTTCTCAGGATTTCTTCTATTTGTTTCGAATATTTCGATAATCGGAAAAAATAATTTTCTTCTTTTATGATTTCCGGCTCTTTCAAATGAACTTTGCATTTTCTCTCCACCAGATCCTTTTTTGTTATAAAAGCTTCGCATCCGACGCAATAAAGCCCTTCGTATTCTTTCTTATAGATATCTCCTTTTTCTATCAGTTTCATCCAGACCTTCTGTACCACCGGCCAATGGCGGGCCTGATCGGTAGTTCTTATAAAATCATCGTTTGAAAGGTTAAGAGTTTTAGTCAGCAACCCGAATCTTTTCGAAATCTCATCTGTAAATTCCTTGGGCTCTTTCCCGACATTCTCTGCGGCCCGCGAAATTTTTTGTCCGTGTTCATCGGTACCGGTCAGGAAGAAAATGTCTTCTCCCAAAATCCTGTGATGACGGGCGACGACATCCGCCTGGATTGTTTCCAAAGCGAAACCTATATGCGGAGGCGCATTTGTATAAGCTATGCTTGTTGTAACGTAGAATTTATTTTTCGGCATGTTAGAATTAGCTTCAGTTTAACGTATTTTATCACATTAAGATTTAGTTTTCATTAAACATGATATTAACTGCCCATTTGTTGGCTGGTGCAGCCGTTGCTACAGTAATAAAAAATCCCTTTCTGGGATTATCCCTGGCGTTCCTTTCACATTATCTTTTGGATACCATATTTCATCGGGAATACAACATAGAAAATATTCTCGAAAAACGCTGGGAAAAATCCAGGACGGAATTCTTGAGTATCTTTCTCGATTTTTTCACCGGTATCTCCTTAGTCCTGCTTTTATCCAAAAATTTATCCCTGGCACTACCCGGCGCTTTCATGGCCAGTTTGCCCGATGGGTTCGCTCTTTTGTATTTTTTATTATTCCCGAATATTTCTTTTATTAAAATCCACAACAAACTCCACCAAAAAATTCATTTTCTGAAAAATAAAAAAATCCGCCTTTTCTGGCGGATCTCCAGCCAAATATTGGTGATATCGTTCTCTATTTATTTATTATAACGGTGAATTCCCCGCGCATTTCATCTTTTACTATTTTATCAATGGCATCTTTTACGAATCCTCTGTAAACGGTTTCAAATTTCTTAGTCAGTTCGCGGCAGATCACGATCTTAAATTCCGGATTGATTTTTTTCAATTCATTTATTGTTTTCATTATCCTGTAAGGCGATTCGTAAAAAATAACGGGATAAGCCGACTGGCTGATTTCTTCGAAAAATTTCCCTCTTTTCTTTTTTACCGGCGAAAATCCCAAAAACAAAAACCTCTCCATCGGAAATCCCGAAATCGAAGCCGCCGCGGCAATGGCCGAAGGACCGGGAATCGGGATGATTTTTAATTCTTCAATCGAATCGTCGACTAATTGTTCAATTAATTTATTTCCCGGGTCTGATATTCCGGGGGTCCCGGCATCGGAAACCAAGGCCAGATTCTTGCCCTGCTTGAGCATATCGATAATTTGATTTATCTTGCTGAACTTGCTGTGCTGATGATAACTCAATACCTTGGTTTTGATATTGTAATGATCGAGTAAAACTTTGGTTTTCCTTGTGTCTTCGCACAAAATTAAATCAACGTTCCCAAGAACGTCGGTTGCGCGCAAACTTATATCGGAAAGGTTGCCGATCGGAGTCGCAACAATATATAGGTTGCTCATCTATTTAAAAATTTACAATACCACAACGTTTTCCTCCCTTTTTTTCTTCAGGAATTCTTTGGTAAATTCGAAAAGAATTCCGAAAAGAGGAATTGCTAAAATCGCTCCCAATGTCCCCCATAATCTTCCTCCTATGAGCAGGGCTATCAGAACCAGAACCGGGGAAAGTCCGATGATTTTTTTTGTCAAAAGCGGCGTTATTATATTTCCTTCTATCTGCTGAATCAGAATGAAAACAGCAAGGATAAAAATAGCTTTGGCCCAAGAATCCAAAAGAGTGAATAATACGATTATCGCTCCCGCGATAAGCGGACCGACAATGGGAATGATATTGGTCATCCCTGCCAGTAACGAAAAAGAAATTGCATATTTTACGGCAAGAATCTTGCAGGCGATGAATGTCATCAGGGCGACAAGAATGCACGATAAAACTCTCGTACCGAACCAGCCGGATACCTGTTTTTGCACCCTTTCCCAAATAGTCAGAACATTTGCTTCATATTTTTTCGGGAACAGCAGAGAAAGGGCTTTTTCGATTCCTTTCTCTTCCAGCGAAAGAAAAATCGCTATCGAAAAAATCGTGATTGTGGAAAAAATACTTCCAAAAATAGTGACCACGGCGTTAAAAATGCTCGAAGAGGCATTAACCAGCCATTCTTCCATAGTTTTGGTAAAACTCTCGAAACTGTCAAAAGCCACAAAACCCAATTCTTTCAGCACCGGAGCCACCTTCTCGAAATACTGCGGGAAAAACTGGGTAAATTGCTGAGTTTCATAAATGAATATCGGAGCTATCGAATATATTAAAGTTCCCACCATTCCGAAAATCACAAGATAGATTAAGACAGTACCTACAACCCGGGGAATTTTCCTCTTTGCAAGAAAATCTATTGCGGGATTGAATAAAACGGAAATGATAAGAGAGAAAACGATTAAAATCAAAATATCCCGTATCAAATAGAGAGTATAAAAAATAAGTGCGGCGAGGGCGAATTTCAAAATCGTTCCCCAGGATATGTCTAAAATTTTTTCTTCATTCATTGTTTTGCATTTAAAATTTTAACAATTTCTCAAATTTCTCTTTTCCTTTGAACGGACCTATCAAAGCGAGGTTCAACTTTTTCGGCTGGAAAATATCCTTCGCTACTTTCAGAATATCATTAGCAGTTATTTTATCAATTTTGGCGAAAATTTCTTTTGGGGTCAGAATTTTCCCCTCCAAAAGTTCCTGCCCGCCGTAAAAAGCCGCCTGTGCATTGGAGGTTTCCAAAGCCATAGCAAATTTCCCTTTAAAATTGTCTTTTGCTTTTTTAAGCTCGTAATTTAAAACTTTCTTTTCGGAAATTTTTTTGTATTCCTGCAAAATCGTGGAAATTGCGGTTTCCACCCGTCCGCTGTCGACTCCCGCGCGGGTTACAAGATATCCCGTATCGGAGTCTTCATCGACATCGGTACTCACGTAATAAGCAAGGCTCAATTTTTCCCTCACTTCCATGAACAAGCGTGAACTCATTCCGCCGCCCAGAATTGTACCAAGGATTTCTTGGACGTATCTTTGCGGATGAAAACTATTGTACCCGCGGACCCCGAGACAAAGATGCGTCTGATCGGTTTTCCGTTCCCTGACAAGACATTCGGGTTTTTTCTGTCCCTCAATAACTTTCGGCTTCGGGAAAGGATTGCCTGTTTTTATTCTTGAAAAATATTTTTTGGCCAAGTTTACCGCTTTATCCGTTTCTATTTTTCCGGCAAGACACAAAACCGTATTTTTCGACACATACTGTTTCTTCATATAATCTATCAGTTTCTTGCGATTCAACGATTTTACGGTTTCTTTCGTACCTGCGATGTACCAGCCGGCTGGCTGATCGCCATAAAGAAGCTCGGGCCATAAAACGCCGATCTGAATCATCGGATGGTCGTAAATCATATTAATTTCTTCCACTATTACTCCTTTTTCCTTTTCTATTTCTTTTCCCGGAAGAGTAGAGTTCAAAAAAATATCCGAAACGATATCCAGAGCGAGTTCAAAATTTGATGTCTCAGCTTTTGCAAAGTACCCCGTATATTCCTGCGAGGTGAAAGCATTGTAGTTTCCCCCGATTCTGTCCAACGGCTCAGCGATATCAAGCGAAGATGGGCGCTTTTTCGTCCCTTTAAAATACATATGTTCCAGAAAATGTGAAATGCCGTTTATTTCCTTGGTTTCATATTTGGAACCTGTCCCGACCAAAGCCAAAACAGTTGCTGTTTGCGAGCTTTGCTGAGGAACCGTAATGATCCTTAATCCGTTTTCCAGGACTGTTTTATGCAGCATTTATTTTTTCGCTTATTATTCCGGCCAGACTGTCGATTTTAATTCTTTCCTGCGCCATAGTATCACGATCGCGCAACGTGACATCATTTTTCTCCAGAGTTTCAAAATCAACGGTTACGCAAAAAGGCGTTCCGATTTCATCCTGCCTGCGGTATCTTCTTCCTATGGAACCTGCTTCGTCATATTGGCAGATGAAACAAGGTTTCAGCATTTTATAGATATCTTTCGCTTTTTTCGTTATTTCTTCCTTGTTCTTGACCAAGGGTAGAACCGCAACCTTAATCGGCGCCACTTTTTTATTTAATCTCAGAACCACTTCTTCTTCCTTCGTGGATTTTGTCGTTTCGGTTCTGCCTCCCTTCACTTCTTCATAGGCATCGGCCAGCAATGCAAGTAATAACCTGTCTATGCCCAAACTGGGCTCTATCACAAACGGAACGTATTTTTCTTTTGTCTCCTCATCAAAGTAACCCAAATCCTTTCCGGAAAATTTTGTATGCTGGGAAAGATCGTAGTTTGTTCTGTTTGCTATCCCGGTCAGTTCAGACCATCCGAAAGGAAACTTATACTCTATATCTATCGTTCTTTTGGAATAATGCGACAGATTCTCTTTTTTATGTTCATATCTCCTCAGGTTTTCCTTTTTAATTCCCAAACTTATTATGAATTTCTCCCAGTTATCAACCCATTCTTCAAACGCTTTTTCGTCTTCGCCCGGCTTTACGAAATATTCGATTTCGGCCTGCTCGAATTCCCGCGAACGGAAAATAAAGTTTCCCGTGGTGATTTCGTTTCTGAAAGCCCGACCTATCTGTGCGATACCAAAAGGAATCTTCGTTCTCATCGAATCGCGGACCGAAGAAAAATCGGTAAACATCGCCTGTGCCGTTTCCGGACGCAAATAAGCCGTGTGGGTATCGTCTTCAACCGGCCCGAGGAATGTTTTAAACATCAGATTAAATTGCCGGGACTCCGTAAAATCGCTTTTTCCGCACTGGGTACACTGGTTTTTTTCTTTTGCTTTCCCCTGTCCGATAAAGTTTCCCTCTGCCATATGATCAGCTCTGAAACGCAAATGGCAATGTTTGCATTCTATGAGGGGATCAGTGAAATTTTTGAGATGTCCCGACGCCTCCCATGTCTTGGGATGCATTATAATCGGAGTATCGATTAAAACGATATCGTCTCTCTTTTGGATGAACGTTTTCAGCCATTCCTGCTTTATATTATTTTTCAAAAGCGAACCCAGGGGACCGTAATCCCATAAAGCTTCAACGCCTCCGTAAATCTCCGAAGATTGGAAAATAAATCCCCGTCTTTTACAAAGAGATACTATTTTTTCCATTGAGTTTTCCATTGAATAAAATTGTTTTACCTGACTGTTCCCTGCCGATCGATGCTCGGATCGTCGGGCAACGTCGTGTTTATTCCAGAAGAAACTCCTTCGACTGTTTCATTGGTCCAACTGTCTTCTCCTGAAATTTTTGACTGACCGATGATATCGGGAGCTTGTCCGATTTGCGAGCTTGCAGGCAGGAATGATACCTGGAAAGAGACATTGGGTGCGAGATTCAAGACTCCCTGGCCTACCCGAAGGTCTCCGGCTTCCCAGACGATTTCCCTTGATTGCGAATCGAAAGTCATTCTCGAATCCTCCGGGAATATTTTCCCGGTCAGCTGGACATTCTGCGGTAAAATGGTTTTAACTTTTACGTTTTTCACCTCGTTGTAATAATTCTTTGCCTGCCAGCTTATCGTATAAGTCGTGGTTTGACCGGCCCGCGGAGGAATGGGCCCTGAATTTCCGAAAATTTCATCCTGAAAAAACCCTTTTTGCACTATTTCCAGTTTTGAATTGACCTTGGTAGTAAATTCTTCCCCGACTTGACCGAGATTGACATCATTTCTTACGGTCAAGTTTCCATTTGCCGAAGGAACCTCGAAATCGGCTTTCAGCTTCACCCAGAAATCGATTTTACCTTCTTCTCCCGGACCTAAAAATTGAAGACTGGAAAATGTTCTCCAGTCCCAGATGATCGAGTTGTCTCCCATGGTAAATTTCCCTGTGGGGGCTTGTAATGTCTGCAAATCGAATATATCGCCGACCAAAGTATCTACCAGAGTGAGATTGGATAAGGCACTTTCTCCCAGATTCCTGAAAAATATTTCGTAATGGAGCTGATCTCCCGGATTTGCAACATAATCGGCATTGCCGTTTATCTGCTGAGTTATTCTGAGGGCGGGTTTTATGATTTCCACGCCTCTCGCAATTTCTTTCAATAGAATAAATTCGCCGTCTTTCCATATTCCCAGTTTTGCCGAAAACATTTTTTGCTCCCCGACTTCGCCCTGTATTCTACCCGTAATTTCAATCCTTCCCCCTTCTGCTTTGTTTAACGGCGGCAATTCCCATTCTATTTTTTCCAGGGAATTAGGATTTGAACTTATGAATTCAAAACCGACGGGATATTCGGCGGTGATTCTCAAATTTAAGAGAGGATAATCTATATTCGAAAAGTAATTCAATCTGAATTTAAAATCTTTGGAAGATTCTATTTTGGACGGCAAGTCGAATTCGAATGTTAAGGGAAGAGACTTTACCTGTGTGGTAAAAGATGTGTCTGATTCGTAGCGCGCCTTCAGATTTTTCGGACGATAGCTCAAACTCGCCTTTGCCGTTTCGGTTTCTCCTTCTTGTCCTATAAGCCTCGCCTTAAAAGTCACCGTTTTCTCTTCGCCGGGATAAATGTCTTCCAATGGAATTTCCTGCCAGACAGCTCCGTTATCGACTATCGCATTCTTAGGATATTCGAAAATCAGTTTTGCTTCCTCAAGCCTTACATTTCCGTTGTTTTTGTACTTTACGGTGTATTCGAATTCTTTTGCAAAATCCGCCGAGGCCGGCCCGAGTATCTCCAGTTTTATAATATCTTTCGAATATATATTCCTTTGCCAATACCAAAAAAATACGGCTCCCACGGCTACCAGTAAAATGATTAAAATCGGATAGATTTTCCCTTTAGGTTTTTTAAGCATATATTAGTTTAAATATAGCATTTATCCTTCACTTTTACGAAAAATCGGAAAATTCATTTTGCGGAGCTCAAAACATAGGTAAGATAACTTTTGGAAACCGACTCCAACTCCTTCGAATGATCGATTCCCATTTTTATCTTGGCCAAAAGTTTCCAATTTTTTTTAAGAATAATTCTCAAAATTTTGACGATTCCGGCATCTATCACTTTGGCATACCTGACCATTCCTGCACAATTCTGGCAGATAGCTCCTCCTTCCCGCGGACTGAAATATATTTTGGCAGGCGTTATTTTTTTAGCACAAGAAGTGCAAGCATACAATTCCATCTGATATCCCAATATTGAAAGGAAATTAAATAAAAAATAATGGTATATGAGCTGCAGATTATTCTGCGGAAATTGCAGATTATTAAGTTTTTTGAAGATATCCGACAATAATTCCCATATCTCCTCATCTCGTTCCTGTCCCCTGATCAGATCATCCAAAATTTCGGAAATTTGGCAGGCGACCTTCAGACGGTTCAAATCTCTCCTTAAATTTTTGAATTTTTCTATGAGAATGGCGTCCGTCAGAGTTTTGTATCCCTTACCCTGGATGAATTCAATTTCGGACAGATAAAAAATTTCCGCGCCCGCCCGCAGTTTTGAAGCCGTCTTCCTTATCGCTTTGCCCAAAATCTCCAACTTTCCGAAATCTTCGGTATAAGCGGTAAATAATTGATCCGCTTCACCTCTATCTTCTTTCTTTATTATCATTCCTTTTGTCCTGTAATGAACGAACATAGTAATTTATGACTTCTCTTCCGGATTTTCCTCTTCCAAAAGCATATCAAGTCCCTCTTTAAGCTGTTTCCTCTCCTCGGGAGAAACATTTTTATATTTCCCTTGGCTTCCTAAGTTCAGCTGTTCTCGCGCCTTTTTCACTTCATCGATATCGATATTCTGTCCCATTTCCGATGTTATTATGTCGGTCGCCAACTGTTTCCTTCTGTTTTTATCAAATTTGTTATCCTTTTTGAAAATCAGATTGCCCGAATCTCTTTCAAGTCTTTTTTTAAAATCTTCCGCGGAAACAAAACCCGGCTTCTTCCCAATTATCGATTTTCCAAGTATGGTATTTGGCTCTTTTTTAATTTTGGAGGAAAGTTTGTTTTTTAAGTTAACTTTCTCAAAATCCCGCTTCTCGCCTAATTTTGGCTTGTCTGAAAATGATCTTGGTTTCCAAAAATTTTCGAGAATACCCATAGATTATATTTTTTGGATTGCTAATGACAAATTGTATTCGTCGACTTTGATTTCTTGCTTTATTTTGAAACCTTTAGCTTGTTTATCAATTTGAAAATATTTTATTTTCCCTTCTTTGATGATCGTTTTTTCATTTCTTTTTAGAATTTTCTCCAATTCCGGCGAAGCCGAGTATTTTACTGAAATCTTGTCTTTCGGTTTCAAGTTTGATTTCTTCCTCATTTCCTGGATATTCCTTATTATCTCCCTGATTTGCCCCTCTTCTTTCAATTCTTTTGTAATTTGAGTATCCAATTCTATTTCGCCCTTTATTTTCGGATTATAAACCACTTCCTTTACGTTTATCTCCTCTTTTATCAATTCCAGCAGTTCTTTATCGATCATCACTTTCCCGCCTTTGATTTCCAATTTTTGCAGCGGCTGCCTGACTTTTATTTTGGCTTTTGCTCTTTCTGCCAGGGCTAAGGTAACCGTCTCCCGCACTTTCTCCATTTCAGAAATCAGATCCTTGTCGATTGCTTTTGTATTCACTTTGGACCACTTTTCCAGATGCACTGATTTTGGCTTTTCAAAATTAAGATTCCTTATTTTCTGATAAATTTCTTCTGACAGGAAAGGAATGAACGGAGCCGATAATTTGCTTAATTCAAACAAAACCGATTCCAGAGTAGCGGAAGCGATTCTGGCTTCTTTTTTCGTTTTGGGCTTCTGTAATCTTCTGCGCGATCTTCTTATATACCACAACGAAAGATCGTCAACCGAAAATTTCTCGATCGCCCGCGCGGATCCGGTGACATCATATCTGTCTAGGTAATCTGAAACGTTCTGGATAAGTTCATTGAGCTTGGAGATTATCCACTTGTCCAGCTGGGTTAAATCTTTGGCTTTTATATTGCTTTTGGTCTTTTCCCGGTAGGTCTCCCAGAAAACATGACAATTCCATAGAGTAAGAATGAATTTTTTCAGAGTTCCGTCTATGTCTTTTTCCGTAAACAGTTTGGATTCCCCAGGCTGGTTTATCGTATAAAAATACCATCTCACGGCGTCTACTCCGTATTTTTCGATGATATCCCAGGGATTCACTATATTACCCTTAGATTTTGACATTTTTTCGCCTTTTTCATCCAGAACGTGGCCGAGGGAAATCACGTTTTTATACGGGGATTCGAAACCCAGCAATGTCGAAATCGAAAGAAGTGTATAAAACCATCCTCTCGTCTGGTCTATGGCCTCGGAAATGTAATCCGCCGGAAATGATTCGGGGGGCAATAAAATTTGCGTTTTGGATTTTTGATTCTGGTTGAACGGCCAGTGTTCCTGTGCAAAAGGCATGGAACCTGAATCAAACCAAACATCCAATACCTCGGAAACCCTTTCCATAAATCCACCGCATTTTCCGCAAAAAAATCTGACCTCGTCTATATATGGTTTGTGGAAATCAAGTTCCAGTTTTTCGTTATAAGGAAGACTTTTGAATTCCAATTCCCTCACCTCTCCGGTTTCTATCTCTTTTTTAGCCATTATGATGCCGGCGAATTCCCTCATTGAATATCCGTACAATATTTTTTCAAGCAATGTTATCGTCCTTTCGTGGCTGACGATCAAAATGTTTCTCCCCGAATATTTTTTCTCCATATCCTTGGTGAAATCTCTCATTCTTTTTTCGACGCTGATGTAGTTTTCGCCTCCGGGTGGCGCGATTTTGAACCTTTTTTCGTAATATTCGGCGGGGGGAAGTTTTTTCTCCGGGTCCCAGAATCTGCCAACTTCCTCAATCGGTTTTCCGTTAAAAATTCCGGAATCTATTTCTCTCAATCTTTTATCGAGCTTTACCTCCTGGCCGATTTCTTTTCCTATAATCTCGGCTGTTTGCTTGGTTCTCAAAAGGTCTGAAGAAAAAATCAAATCTATTTTTTTATTCTTCAGTTTCTTTGCGGTTTCTTTGGCTTCCGCTTTGCCTTTTATCGTCAGGGGGCACTCTATGGGTTCCGGCCAGCAGACGCATATCTTTTTTTGGTTTTTGACCGAATGCCCGTGCCTCACGACGTAATATTTGTTCTTGCTGAATTTCTGCGAAACAAGGTCTGCCTTTGATCCGATTACTTCAATGGTACCGCATGTTTTGCATTTCCAAACCGGCAAGGGAGTGCCCCAATATCTTTCACGGGATAACGGCCAATCCTTTACTTCTTTCAGCCATTCTCCGAATCTTCCCTCTTTAAGATGCGATGGTATCCAGTTGATTTTTTCGTTATTCTCTATTAAATTATCTTTTACTTCCTGCATATTTATAAACCAGCTCTGTCTTGCATAATAGAGTAACGGCGATTTGCAGCGCCAACAGAAAGGATAATCGTGCTCATACTGTTCAGTCTTGAAAAGAAGGCCTCTGTTTTTTAAATCCTCCACTATCAGGGGATCTGCCGTTTTTACGAACAGCCCAGCCCACTTTTTCGCCTCTAGGCGGAATTTTCCTTCTTCGTCAACGGTGAGCAAAATCGGAAAATCCGGCAGGTTTTGCGCCTTAAGCTTAGTGTTTTGCGCCTGTATGGCTTCCATGTCCTCCGCGCCGAAAGCGGGAGCTATATGCACCAGGCCTGAGCCGTCTTCAAGCGAAACGAACGCCGCGGGTATGACCCTATATATCGTAACGCCTTCCTGCGACTCGACGGGAAAAGGAGCTTCATAATACAAATTCACCAAATCCTTTCCTTTGAATTCTTCAAGAATTTCCGCATTCTCCAAACCAGACGCTTTCAGTCGTTCTTTCGCCAGAATCAAATTGTCGTCTCCGAATTTCACTTTTGCATAAACTGAACTCGGATTTACGGCAACTGCCACGTTGTCTGGCAAAGTCCAGGGGGTAGTCGTCCAAATAAGAAGGTATGTATTTTTGAATTCGGGGTTTTTTATCCTAAACTTAATGTATATTGCCGGCTCTTTTATCCTCTGATATCCCTGAGCTACCTCATGATATGAAAGACTCGTTCCGCATCTCGGGCAATAAGGAACGACTTTGTGCCCCTGATAAAGCAACCCCCTTTTGTAAATTTCCTGTATGATCCTCCATATGGTTTCCATATAATCAGTTTCATAGGTGACATAAGGGTTCTTCAAATCCAGCCAGAAACCAATCCTTTCCGTCAGGTTTTCCCAATCCTTCAAATATTCCCAAACCGATTGGCGGCATTTTTTATTGAATTTCGCGACTCCGTAATTTTCAATGTCCTTTTTGTTTTTCAGCCCGAGTTTTTTTTCAATTTCCAATTCAACCGGCAAACCATGGGTATCCCAGCCCGCTTTTCTTTTGACCCTGAATCCCCGCATCGTTTTGTACCGGCAAATTATATCTTTGAAAACCCGTGATTCTACGTGGTGAATTCCCGGTCTGCCATTCGCGGTCGGCGGACCTTCATAAAAAACGAAATCCTTTGCGTTTTTCTTCTGCTCGATGCTTTTTTCAAAAGTCCGGTTCTCTTTCCAGAATTTCAATACTCTTTTTTCTTTTTGCGAAAAATTTATTTCCATAAAATTTGAAACGAAGTGAAAATTTTTGGAATCAAGGTTCTTGTTGAAGTCAAGATTCTTTTATGCCGTTGGGCATTCAAGGTTCTTATATCCATTGTCTTTACATTTTTTCCGGGGCGGAAATACCCATTATGTTTAAAACGTTTTCCAAAACAATTTTAACGGCCAGAACCAAAGACAATCTCGTGCAAAAAAGGTTCTTATCCTCGGAAATAACCTGGCAATCGCGGTAAAATTGATGAAAGGATGTCGCCAGATCGGTCGCATACTGAGTAACCCTCTGTACCTGGAAGTCTTCCGCCGTATCAAGGACTATTTCAGGCAATCTTATCAATTGTTTTATTAAGCTCAGTTCGTTCGGATGATCCAGCAATTTCAAATCTTTTTTCCCCACTTTCAAATCTTTTGCCTTACCGAGTATGCTACAAATTCTCGCGTAGGCATATTGTATGTAGTAAACGGGATTTTTTTCGGACTGTTCCTTCGCAAGATCCATATCGAAATTCAAATGGCTTTCGGCCGATCTCATCAGAAAAAAGAATCTTGCAACGTCCAGACCGACTTCTCCAATAAGTTCGTCGAGGGCAATATAAGTCCCGGTTCTCTTTGACATCTTCACTTCTTTCCCCTCAACGAACAGTCTGACAAGTTGCATTATGATGATTTTTACGGTTTCTTTGCCAAAACCCAAGGCTTGGGCCGCCGCTTTCATCCTTTCTATATATCCGTAATGATCGGCACCCCAAATAAATATCAGTTCTTTAAATCCCCTTTTGAATTTATCCCGCATATAAGCTATGTCCGATGTGAGATAAGTCGTCTCGCGGTCCGCTTTTACCAAAACCCTGTCTTTATCGTCACCAAATAGGGTGGATTTGAACCAAATCGCTCCTTCTTTCTCATAAGACATGCCTTTCCCTTTGAGAAATTCCAATATTTCCTTAACTTCCCCTTTTGTATGTAAACTCTTTTCCGAAAACCAGGTATCGAATTTGATTCCCATTTTCTTTACCGAAGGTTTAATCATCTCTTCCAATATAATGTCCGCCGCCTCGCTGCCCGCATCTTCAGAACTTCCTTTTTTTACCCTCCTTTGCAGATCCTCAACATACTGCCCTTTGTAAACCGCTTCCTGGTCTCCCAAAACCGAATGCCCGAGTTTCCTGATTTGTTCACCGACATCGTTTATATAATATTCCTTCTCAATTTTAAATCCCGCCCTTTCCAGAATGTTAGATAGGACGTCTCCGCAAAATCCTCCCCTTCCGTTTCCCAAAGTCAGGGGGCCTGTCGGATTTGCGGAAATAAATTCAACATTAATTTTTTTACCGCGCCCGACCCTAAGATTACCGAAGGATTCTTTTTCTTTTAAAATTTCTCTAACCTGTTTCTGCAGATAGTCTTTGGAAATAAAAAAATTGATGAAACCGTTTTTTGCTTCAACTTTTTCCAAAATATCCGATTTGATGGCGTTGGCTATCTCACCGGGATCTTTTTTCAGGGCTATCGCCGCATTTGTGGCATAATCTCCATGGGAAGAATCAGACGGTCTTTCCAGCCTGATTCTAATCTCTGTTTTATAGAGATTTTTAACCGCATTTTCAACCAGATTTTTTATCTCATCTTTAAGCATATTATGCTTAATTTTAGCTTATAATTTTTACTACAGCAAGAATTACATGGTTCTATCGAACGAAGCGAAATAGGTTAATATTTTTGTTCAAAATTAAAGTTTTTAATGCTAAACTGAAATTGAAATGGAAACCATCGCAGAGAACAAAAAAGCGTATTTCAATTACGAAATAACAGATAAATTCGAAGCGGGAATTGCTCTAACCGGTCAGGAAGTGAAATCGGCAAGAGCCGGGCACATCGGGCTGAAGGGCGCTTACGTCGTTATCGACAGGAATGGCGAAGTTTTTTTGATTGGAGCTAATATCCCACCTTATCAGCCCAAAAATGCGCCATCCGATTACAGACAGGATAGGTCGCGCAAACTTCTTTTAAAAAAGAGGGAAATCGATTATTTAATCGGAAAATCGAAACAAAAAGGATTGACTTTGATACCGTTAAATGTATATAATAAAAACGGAAAGATAAAGATTGAATTCGGTATCGGCAAGGGCAAAAAAGAATTCGACAAAAGAGAAGTTGTCAAAAAAAGGGACATTAAGGAAGAAATAGAAAGGGAATTAAAGGAACGGGGATGAAAGGCTTCGATGAGAAGCTGACCGGATGTGCAAGCCAAGGTGCCGGTTCCTTGCAAAACTTCTGGCAAAGAATAAGTGAAAACTTATTTCAAAAACCCGCATTCGTTTACGCCTAATACGTAACCTATGCCATCCGACTTGCGGATTCTCGCTTGGCAAAATCGGGTGTCATTTCGTGCGAGATAGACGGTCTTTCCCGTATCCGGAAAAATCGTTGAATTAAAAGGATTCGGGATGCGAAAATTTTGTCCAGTTTTTATTTCGTATCCTTTTTTAAATCGGACTAAGCTTGTAGAAATATTCCGGAAAAACTTCTCAGACGAGGGTTCAAATCCCTCCATCTCCACCACCACACCTGATCGAAACTGAAACTCAAAAGATAAATTTGTTTTTGTCAGGTGTAGGGGTCCACAAAGCTTTGTATAAAAAGCCATTAACAAACAATCAAATAAGGGCGATCCAGGTCAGAGTGATTGATGAAACCGGAAAACAGCTGGGCGTGATGAATTTGGAAGAAGCGCTCCGGATTGCCAGGGAGCGCAATTTAGATTTAATACAGATTTCCGAAAAAGCGGAACCGCCGGTATGCAAGATAATAGAATACGGGAAATACATCTACTGGCAGGAAAAAAAGGAAAAAGAAACGGTAAAACACAAAGGCGGGGAGACAAAAGGGATAAGACTTACTTACAACATCTCCCAGCACGATATGGAAACCCGCGCCGGGCAGGCGAAAAAATTTCTGGAAGCCGGCGACAGAATAATAATAGCGATGGTATTGAGAGGAAGAGAGAAGGGTATGCTGGATTTCGCAAAAGGGAAAATCGACCAGTTTTTGGAAATTTTAAACAAGCAGATTTCCATAAAAATAGAAAGGGAGTTGAAAAAAGATCCGAGAGGATTTACAATGATAGTCTCGAAATAATAATCGGAAAAACCGAATCAAGAGCATGAAAACACGTAAATCAATATCAAAAAGATTCAAATTTACTAAAAACGGAAAGATAATGAGGAGGGCGATAGGCCAGGACCATTATCGCGCCAAGAAATCAGGCGACAAAATCAGGAAAAGCCGGAAGTGGGTTTTGGTTTCAAAATCCGAGACAAAGCAGATAATGAGATCTCTGCGCGGATAAATTATTTCAATAAAAAGCTAACTACACATCTATGGTCAGAATAAAAGGTGGCCAAATTTCACAAAAAAGAAGAAAGAATATTTTGGATGATGCAAAAGGATTCCGCTGGAGAAGGAAAAGCACCATAAAGGGAGCTAAGACGGCTTTGATGCATGCCTGGGAATATTCTTATCGCGACAGAAAAACGAAAAAAAGGGTATTCAGGAGGCTCTGGGAAATTCAGATAAATGCCGGGTGCCGGAAGTTCGGACTTCCCTACAACCAATTTGCAAGCGCTCTGAAAAAAAATAAAATCGGACTCGACAGGAAGATATTATCGAATCTGGCGCAAAGCAAACCGGAAATATTTGAAAAGATTGTTAAAAAAGTAAAAGGATAAAATTTTTTAATACATAAAATAAAAACCGCGCCCTTATGTGGGTGCGGTTTTTGTATCGTTTTCTATTTTGGCTTCCAAGGAGATTCTAACTCCTTCTTTTTTCAGAAATAAGATTTTTTTATCCGCACCTCTGTTATAACCGCCTAATTTTCCGTCGGATCTTATAACCCGATGACAGGGAATTTCCGGATTTTGGTTTTTGTTCAGAATATTTCCCACCGCACGGTAAGCCCTTGGAAAACCTGCCAGTTTCGCCACCTGTTTATACGTAAGAAAATCCCCAAAGGGGATTTTCTTTACGGTTTCGCATACCCTTGCTCTAAAGCTTATTTTATTCCTTGTGTTTTTCCGTTCCATCCTTTTTCAAATAGCCGTTTGCTTTTTTAAGTATATCCCTGGCATTTTTGAAAGTTAATTGTTTTAATGCTTCGCTGTACACAAGCCATTTATAACCCATGTGCTCCTCGGATATTTTTACGTTTTTATTTTTTGTTTCCGCCAGATAAAAAGTGACGAATTTCAGAATATTTTTTCCTTTAAAAGTGAAAAAATATTTTATCAGCGTCTTAAATCCACCGACGAATTTTATGTCCGAAAGCCCGGTCTCTTCGCCCACTTCCCTTCTCGCCGTTTCCAGTTCTTTTTCCCCTTTCTCGATGTGCCCCTTTGGCAAATCCCAATATTCCCTTTTCTTCTTCGCTCCAGATGGATAATGTAAAAGAAGGTAATAGATTTTACCTTGTTCTTTTCTGAAAATTACGGCTCCTGCTGATTTTTCTACCGGCATAGTAATGATAACCTAAGTGAGGTCGCGGCTACGTCCTGCGGGACTACACGCCGCTCCTTAACAACCCTCGGTTTTAAATATTTTGACTGCAAGGAAGAATATATATACTATATTTTCCTACACGGGAGCTGTCTGTTCTCCCGACCCCTCTCCGATGTGGGAACTATTTAAAGAAGCTTAACAGTTTTTCCAGCGGCCAGCAATTGATTATGTCTTTTTTCTCGGCCCAGCCCCGCCGTGCCTGAGAAATACCCAGCTCCATAAAATGC
>JAZDIT010000022.1:0-7319 GCA_043804755.1 Patescibacteria group bacterium
ACGATGGGTAGGCCGCATCTTCACAGCCATTTCAATTTCGCCGGGTCTAGGATTAAGAGAGTGCTCAAGTCGTTACGCCTTTCCTGCGGGCCGGAACTTACCCGGCAAGGGACTACGGTACCTTTGGACCCTTATAGTTAAGGCCGCCGTTCACCGGAGCTTCAGTTCATTGCTTGAAGCTGGAGACTGGAAACTGGAAGCTGGAAAAGATGCTAGAAGCTAGAAACTGGAAAAAATCCAGCCTCCAGCATCCAGCTTCTCTTCGAGCTTCAAGCCTCGAGCCTCCAGCCTCGTACAAGTTCCCTTAACTTACCGGCACTGGGCAGGCGTCAGCCCCTATACTTCCTCTTACGAGTTAAGCAGAGACCTGTGTTTTTGATAAACAGTCGCTTGAGCCATTTCTGTGACACCTTGATCTAGAAACTGGAAGCTAGAAACTCGAAGCTAGAATTGAAGCTAGAGGCTAGAAGCTTGAAATTATCAAGCCTCCAGTTTCCAGCGTCTTTTCCAGTCTCAAGCGTCCAGCATCCAGCTTCTAGCAAGGCACCTCTTGTTGCGAACTTACGAGGTTAATTTGCCGAGTTCCTCAACCCTAGTTCTCCCGCTCGCCTTGGTATACTCTACCTGTCCACCTGTGTCGGTTTGCGGTACGGATAGACTCGGGACACGGAAGCTGGAAGCTAGAAACTCGTGAACTGGAAGCTAGAAGGTAGAAGCTCGAAGCTGGAGAGGATGCTCGAAGCTCGAAGCTGGAAATAAATCCAGCCTCCAGCGTCCAGCTTCTCTTCAAGCTTCCAGCCTCAATCCTCTAGCCTCCGATCACAAGCGTCCAGCATCCAGCTTCCACCTAGAGGTTTTTCCCGGAAGCTTAACGCAGTTGGGTTTTCTTTGACGAATCGCAGAATTCCCCACAGCTCACCGTGACGATCTGACGGATTTACCTATCAGATCTGGCTCGCTGCTTAGACGGCTAACCATGCAACCGCCCAACTTATCAAACTCCGTCACCCCATCGGTGTAATCCTGAATCTAGTGTAGGAATATTAACCTACTGTCCATCGGCTACGCCCTTCGGCCTCACCTTAGGACCGACTAACCCTGGGATGATGTCCATTGCCCAGGAAACCTCGGGTTTTCGGTGTGCTGATATCTCATCAGCATTGCGGTTACTCATACCAACATTCTCACTTCTATGCACTCCACCCAAGCTTACGCTTGAACTTCAACGCGCATAAAACGCTTCCCTACCACGCCGCCACGAGGGCGGCATCCGCATCTTCGGTAACAAGTTTAGCCCCGTTAAATTTTAGGCGCAAAACGACTAGACTAGTGAGCTGTTACGCACTCTTTAAATGAATGGCTGCTTCTAAGCCAACATCCTAGCTGTCCAAGAAGTTTTACTTCCTTTCCCACTTAACTTGTTTTAGGGACCTTAGATGGCGGTTTGGGCTTTTTCCCTTTTGAGCGCGAAGCTTATCCCTCGCGTTCTGACTGCTGCGCTTACCACCTTGGCATTCGGAGTTTGATAGGATTCGGTAGGCAAAGCCACCCAAACCCTTTCAGTGCTCTACCTCCAAGATTTATACGCAACGCTAGCCCTAAAGCTATTTCGGGAAGAACCAGCTATTTCCAGGTTCGATTGGAATTTCTCCGCTATCCACAATTCATCCCCTAGTTTTGCACGGCTAGTGGGTTCGGGCCTCCACTGAGCTTTCGCACAGCTTCACCCTGATCATGGATAGGTCACCTGGTTTCGGGTCTATTGTACTTTACTAACGCCCTATTAAGACTCGGTTTCCCTTGACCTGCGCTCCGAAGAGCTTAAGTACGCAAAATACAATAACTCGTTGGTTCGTTCTACAAAAAGCACGCCGTCACCGCCGCATTTCACTGCGCTTATATGGCAGCAAGTTAAAAGCTAAAATTTATAAAGTTATAAAGCAAAGGAATAATCCTAAAACACTATAACTTTAAAATATTATAACTTTAAAACTTGCCGCATTAAGCAAAGAGAAATACGGCAGCTCCGACTCTTTGTAGGCAATATGATTTCAGTTTCTATTTCACTCCCCTCTCGGGGTTCTTTTCACCTTTCCCTCACGGTACTAGTTCACTATCGGTGATATTGAGTATTTAGCCTTGGCAGCCTCGCCCGCTCGAAAGCGGGTTCGGATTTTGTAGTTCTGCCGGATTCCCCCAGGTTAAGCTTTTCCTGAGGTACTTGAGATCGCATTGAGAGATATGATACTTTTCGCTCACAGGACTATTACCTTCTGTGGTTCTTCTTTCCAAAAGATTCAGCTAAATATCATATTATACTCACTCTTTATATTGCAGTTAAAGAAAAACGCGTCTCACAACCCTTCAACTAACAGGCCGCAACCCTTCCTGCCCTAAGGCAGGCATAGTTGAAGTTTAGGCTGTTCCCTTTTCGCTCGCCGCTACTTGGGGAATAAACATTTGTTCTTTTTTCCTCCAGGTACTAAGATGTTTCAGTTCCCTGGCTTACCGTCCCGCAATAATGCGGGATGCGAGCGTTTTGCGCTCGCGGGTTGCCCCATTCGGAAATCTCCGGATCATAGGTTGCTTATCACCTCCCCGAAGCTTATCGCAGATTGCCACGTCCTTCATCGGCTCAATATCCCAAGGCATCCACCATATGCCCTTAATACTATTTTATTTATACCTAACTAACAATTGATAACCGCTAAATAAAATGATTCTTAAGTTAAAATTTCTATTCAATTTTCAAGCTACTTTTCCATATTTTTCAACGCATTCTCATTATATCATAATTTAATTTAGTGTCAATAACAATCGCTCTATACATCCCATCCTTTGGAAGGAGGGGGTTGGGGGGGTGATTTTCTCTATCCGAAAATGTTTTCAAAAATAAAGAGATTAAGAGATAAAAAATTGGAAAAATTAAGAATCAAAGGATATTCTTTGGGATTAAAATTAATTTTAACCATCCCGCGCCCCGCAAAGGCACGGCTTTTTTTATTTGCTTTTCCGTAGAGACGAGGCATTGCCTCGTCTCTACAATTCTACAATTTCACGAATTTCGTAGGGACACAAAATTTTGTGCCCCTACATTTTTATCCAATTTCCGTAAAAACGCATTGCAATGCAATCTCTCCCTCCCCCTCTTAATCTCCCCCCTCGGGCAGGGGGAGAGAATATGGTGTCTCTATTGTACCAAACTCGCACCTACTTCCAAAACAAATGATGTGGCACGCGCGAAGCGCGTGGTGGCTCTGAATTGAATCGTACGCTCCACGAAAGCCCCACGCACTGGCGAGTACGCCAGCAACCCCGAAAGAAAAAACACTCCTTGCATTTCTGATTTGGCGGGGGTGAATTTTTTCTTGAAAAAGGAAAGGGTGTTTTTCTTTCGGGGTTCTGCCCTCCAAGTATTCGGGCAGTTCGTGGGGCTTCAATGCGGACGAAGTTTTGGCAAAGCTATTTTTTGGGGAAAGGATTTGCCAAAACTTCGACTCATTTGTTTTTGAATTCGGATGTCGCAAATGGAAAAGGAGGGGTTTGGGGAGGAATTTTCCATTTGCTCCACTGTTTTCTTTTGGCGAAATTCGGGCGGGATTATTTTTTCTTCCAAAATTTAAATTTATCAAAAAACAAAATCCGCACACCTAATAATTCAAGACCAATAATTGCTACCCACGAACCTGGAGTGAGAGGTGTAAAGAGAGCGGTAAGGCCTACGAGAATTAAAATAACCCCGATTACTTTTTTGATCTTCGGCCTGTCGCGGATATATTCTTTAATTATTTTTGGCAAGTTCATTTTATTTTAATTGCCGAGCAGATTTTTTGCAACAAGACCGATAACTAAAATGCCTAAAGAGTTGAAAATAAATGAGACGGGAATAAAAAGTGAGGTTTTAGTTTTCGACAAACCCATCATGGTAAGCCCCAGTTCATCGGGCAATGGTGAGGCAATCACCAATGCGCCCAAAAAGAAAGTTAACCACCTAAAAGATTTTAGTCTGATGATAGACTGAAGTCTGCTGTTTCCCGAATTTCTAATTAAATGCATAATGTCTTCTCCAAATCTATCTCGCATAAATCGAAAAACAATCAAATCTCCACACAAAGCACCGAGGCCGCCAAAAATGGCCACAATGAGCACCGATTGAGATGATTGGGCAATTTCACCAAGTGCGACAATTGCAGGAATGGTAGTAAAAACAGAAGTAAAAAACATACCAGCAACAAAGCTGTCCAGAAACCATAAATCCCGCGTTTGCTTTAAAATTTCTTCGATTACTCCTGTTTTTATAAAAATAATCGCAACGATAATGCTAAGAACAATTATGCCGATATCTCTCGTCAAATTGTTCGGTATTTTTTTGTCCATAATTGTTATATTCATATTGCCAACTTCCTTCTTCTAAAGAAGAATTTGCGTATCTCTTCGACTAGAATGATTGACCCGGCAATTGGAATAATGATAAGCCATTCCGAAATCGAGAGTGGTGTGGTATGTAGGATTTTCTGCAAAAACGGTGAATAGAGTGCCGCAAATTGTAGGAATATGACTATGGCGGTGGCACCAATTAGAAACTTATTGGAAAATGGATTCATTTGGAAAATTGATTTGCTTTCGGATCTGCAGTTCCAGGCATTAAACCATTGGAATACTGCAAGTGTTGTAAGCGAAATTGTCCACGCTTTAGTAATATCAGTTTCAAAGTATCCTTTGAAAAGATAGAGTGTTCCGATGGCCATCGGTAATGCCATTAGGAACATTCTTTGCGTCATCAGGCCGTCCACAATCCATTTTTTTGGTCGCTCAAATTTTCCTCGCATTAATCCTTTTTCTTTTGGCTCCATGGCGAGAGCAACATCAAGAAAGCCGTCAGTGACAAAATTAAGCCAGATAATTTGAGCGGCGAGAAGGGGTAACGGGTATCCTAAAACAAGCGCACTCGCGATGACTAACACCTCACCTGTACTCGTGGAAAAAAGATAAAGAATAACTTTTTTAATTGTCTTATAAATCCCCCTACCTTCTTCAGCCGCTCCCACTATACTTGCAAAGTTATCATCTAAAAGCACAATGTCCGACGCTTCCTTTGTCACCTCTGTTCCGATTTTTCCCATTGCCACGCCGAGGTCAGCGGCAACAAGCGACGGCGCATCATTAACGCCATCACCGGTCATTGCCACGATTTCCCCTCGTTTGCGATAGGCCTGAATAATACGAAGTTTGTGTTCTGGAGTAACACGGGCAAAAACGCTTGTGCGGGCGAGTTTTTCCGATAGCTCCTCATCAGACATTTTATCTATTTCTTCTCCCGTAAGAACATTGTCGCCTTCACGCCAAATATCTGCCTCTTTCGCAATTGCCTGCGCAGTGAGAATATGATCACCTGTTATCATTACCACACGCATATCTGCCGCTCTTACTCTTTGCATTGCTTCTTTGACTTCTGGACGAAGCGCGTCATTCATACCAAAAAAACCAACAAAAGTGAGTGGTGGTATTGTGTCAGAATTAATGCTTCGGTCAACATCGGGATTGATAGCGTAGGCAACTACCCGAAAACCGTTTTGCGCAAGATTATGAAAAGCTAATTCTAATTCTTTTTTCTTTTCTTCATTTAAATTTTCAATTCCATCTTTATGCCAAACATTTTTACAAAGCTCAAGCACTTTTTCCGGCGCACCGACGATAGTAAGAAAATTTTTATCGTCCACTGCTCGAATTGTGACATGATATTTTTTTTGATAATTAAAAGGCAACTCAAAAATTTTAGGCGTCTCTTGTTCCAGCATGTCGTGGTGGAATCCAATTTTTTCAGAAAGCACCAACATTGCCGCTTCTGTCGGGTCTCCTGCAATCTTCCATAGTTTGGTTTCTTCTGAAAAAGAGAGTCGTGCATTGGCACAGAACGCCGCAATTCTTCCGCTAAAAAGTAGTTCAGGATGATTTAAGGGGTCAATAGTTTTATCATCAAAAATTACTTCCCCATTTGGCTCGTATCCGTTACCTGTGATACTAAAATTTTTGCCGTCCACATACACCCGCTGAATAACCATCTCGTTTCTAGTGAGCGTCCCAGTTTTATCCACAGCAATAACTTTTGTTTGTCCCAATGCTTCCACCGCTTGCAATCGCTTCACCAGCACCTTACGCTTTGACATTCTATGAACACCGGTTGCCAAAACTAAAGTCATCACAATCGGAAGTCCTTCGGGGATAATAGAGACCGAGAGTGCCACCGCCGTGGTGAACATTTCTTTGAGAGATTTACCAAAAAGAACGCCCAGAATAATTAATGAGACACTAATGATAGCTACCGTAACAACAATAATCCGAGAGAGATAGCGGATGTTGGTTTTTAAAGGAATCTCGGTATCAATCGAGGATATTTTCTGCGCAATTTTTCCAATTTCCGTTGCAAGTCCTGTAGCCACAACAACCGCGGTGCCGTTTCCACTTAAAATATGAGTGCCTTTGAATATCATATTTTTCTGATCCGCCACCGAAAGATCATTGACTGACACTACTATATCGGTTTTAGTCACTGGCTCTGACTCTCCAGTAAGACTTGCCTCATCTATTTTGAGAGTATTGGCGAAAATAATCCGTGCATCAGCCGGCACTTTTTCTCCCTCTTGCAATACAATAATATCCCCAGGCATTACTTCTGTATCTAGGACGATAAGCTCTCTTCCGTCTCGCAACACAGTTGCCGAAGTCTCGGCGAACTTTTTTAAAGCAAGAAGTGTATTTTGCGCTTTGCCTTCTTGAATTGTTCCTACAATCGCATTAAAAAGAAGCACTATAAAAATAATCGAGGCGTCAATAGCTGATCCCATTACAAAAACGATACCCGCCGCTACAAAGAGAATGTAAATCAGCGGACTTTGAAATTGCCGAAGGAAGATAAGGAGTAAGCCGTCTACCTTCCCTTCGGGAAGTTTGTTGAAGCCGTATTTTTTAAAACGTTCGTTCGCTTCTTCTTTTGTCAGACCGTGTTCACGGGAATGGAGCGCATCAAGAACATCGGAAACTGTTTTTGCATACCATAAAGTTTGTTGTGTTATTTGCATAATATTCTTTCAATATTCTCACTTTTTCTAAAGTTTCTCTATTCCCTTTAAATCCTTGTCTGGTATGTATAAAATAGACTTGTTGCTTAATAAGCTTTATGACGAAATTTTCAAATTTTGAGTAAATTTTTTATAAAATTTTTGAGGGAATATGGATCCCAACTTTAACACCTGCTGTTCTTAGCTAATCTAAAATATCTATAAAACTATATCACATTCTATTTTTCAAAAAATAAATGG
>JAZDIT010000023.1:0-6084 GCA_043804755.1 Patescibacteria group bacterium
TTTTTATATGAAAATTTTGTTTTCATATGGGGTCTTTTGCAGATTGCACTGGTTATAATATTGCTGAATGCTTATGACGCCGGCCGTTTGCGCGGAAAAATTTTCGATAAAATTATTCCCTTTTTGCCGATCTTTATGCAATTTTCATTCGGCAATCTTTTTTCCGGGTTTATCGTTTTTTATATCCGTTCAGGATCGATTTTAATAAGCTGGCCGTTTCTTCTGATTTTAGGCGCATTGTTCCTGGGAAATGAATTTTTCCGCAAAAGATACCTTCATCTGTCGTTTCAGACGGGTGTTTTTTTCATAGCGTTGTTTTCTTATTCTGTATTCGTAACGCCTGTTCTTTTGAATGAAATGGGCGCTTCCATTTTTTTGCTGAGCGGAGCGGTTTCCCTTTTGATTTTAGGAGCCGTTCTTTTCCTGCAATTCCTGATAATGCCGGCAAAAATAAAATTCAATTTAAAGCCCATTTTGGTTAGCGTCGGGACGATATATCTCGTTTTCCAGATTCTGTACTTTGGAAATATCATTCCTCCCGCACCTCTTTCGGTAAAAGACAGCGGAATTTACCATTCCATTGAGCGCGTAAATAACGGAAATTACTTTTACAGAGTCGGTTTTGAACCGGCTCCCGCGTATTTGTTTTTCGAAGAGCAAAGCGGTACCTTCCACAAGATGCGGGGGGATTTTGTCTACAGCTACAGCGCAATATTTTCACCTGCCGACCTTGATGTAACCATTTTGCATAAGTGGTCTTATTTTGACGAAACAAAAGGGGATTGGACCGAGATTGCGCGCATTCCGTTAAATATAATCGGCGGCAGAGACAAGGGATACAGAGGATATTCTTATATAATTAACCCTGCTGCGGGCAAATGGCGCGTGGATATAATTACCGGACGCGGGCAGGTGCTCGGACGCAGAAATTTTAATGTGGTAGAGGTTGAATCTTCCCCGGATATTGAAACCGAATTTCGCTAAAACAAAAACAGGGCGAGCGCCCTGTTTTTGTTTTGTTTAAAATTGTTTTACCAATTTTTATCTCCGCGATTAAAATCTCTTCGCGGTCTTTCTTCCATCGGGCGGGCTTCAGCCACGGTCAAAGTTCTTCCTTCAACATCTTTTCCATTCATCGTTTCAACGGCTTTTGCAGCTTCTTCTTCGGTGGACATTTCCACGAATCCGAATCCCTTTGATCGGCCGGACATTTTGTCCATGATGACTATAGCCGAATCAACGGTTCCTGCAGGTGCGAACATTTCTTTCAAAGTAGCTTCCGTAGCGCTGTAAGGCAATCCGCCAACATATAATTTTTTTACCATATGTTTCTTATACTAATTAGTAATACTGTAAGTCGACGCTTTCTCACTTTGAGTTTCTACAACTTACACTAACTAGCAAAGAAATAGAAAACTTACTGAGAAAACTTACCATTACAGTATAGCTTAGTTTGTCGGGAAAGTCAACAATCCGCAATAAGGTTATTTAATTTCATCATTGACAAATTTGGGTAATATTATTGTATAAACTTAGTACATAAGCACATTGTCATAAATAAAATATGGGAGGTTAATGAAAGTGAAAGGAAAGGATATCGAGAGAACGTTGGTTATCATAAAACCCGATTGCATAGAAAAAAGATTGGTTGGAAAGGTTATATCAAGGATTGAGGACTTGGGCTTGATAATTGCCGATGTCAAAAGCAAAATGATTTCTTCAGAAGAATGCAGCGCACTCTATGTGAGAACGAAAGTGAATCTTCCCGAGATTTATGCGGCAGTCGAAAAGGTGATGATGGAAAGCCCGAGCATTATTTTAGTAGTTGAAGGTGAAGATGCCATCCGAAAGGTTTTTGAGCTGAGAGGGCTTACGAATCTTCTTCAGACCCCGGAGGGCACTATCAGAAGAGATTTCATCACCGATGCAGAAAGAGAATTGTTCCGGCAGGGTAAACATGTCAAAAATTTGATGCACGCGGCTGAAGACAAAAAAGAAGCGGAGTTTGAGGTCGGATTATTTTTTGGTAAAAAGAAGGAGTGATATATGGATACGGGATATTTTTATTCAAAATCCACCGGACTGTATGTGGCGAGAGAGCCCTTAAGAACCGATGCAAGGGTTATTAAGGCCGCTTTGGATTGCGGTATTCAGCTGAGCTGGGATGACGAAGGAAGAATTAATTACATAACTTTTGATGATGGACTGTCTTTGCTGCGCCAACTTGGCGCTACGATGCTGACCGTAAATGATTACTGGTCTGTTTTCAAAGACGCCTCGGAGTCAAAAGATGAAGATATGTTAAAGCAGCTGCAATCCGACAAATATGCCGAGCGGCTGAATACTATCGTCGAGGATAAGACATATCTGATTAATAATCCGACATTTGGCAAATCTGATGAAAATTCCGGATATCTGGGGGAAAAGAAAACAGTCCAAATGCCTTTCGGTCACCCCGGCTGGTTTGACCCAAAAGATATAAACTTTGAATCGGGTCTGCCTCAAAAAGTGGAGCTAAACAGGGAGAAATACTCCACAAGCTGGAAATATTGGTCGTTCTGCGATTACAACTATAAAGCCGCAGCAATAAGAGGATGGGTGACTTCGGTCGGAAAACCATCGCTCGATTTGGGCATTCCTTCTAATGCGCTTTATCCCGTTTTGGTGTTGAGAGAATGCAGAAAACAATTGCTTCAGCCATCTGTGGACCCGCAAATCTTAGCACAGGCGGTAGAACTGATAAAAGAATACGAAGACCGGATAAAAAGGAATGAATATAAGGATTTATATTTGGGAAACCAAGTTTTTCTGAGCTTTATCGAACGATACGGAATTGAATTCCAAAAATCCCGGGAGACAGAAATCTGCAAAATCAGGGAAAAGATTACCGAGATTCTTGGTATTTTACGAGTCATTGCCAAAACAAATAACGACAATCCAATTCTCGGAAGAATCAATGACGTTGCCCGGAGATTATCAGGAGTGGAAGAAGACATCCAATTCCGAAATTTCGTTTCCTTCATTCGGGATAGCAAAAAAAGACTGCAAGAGGCACTCGCCGTTTATAAACCCGTCGTCTTTGTAATGGGCCACAAAAATCCCGACACCGATACCGTCGTCAGCGCTTTGGCGGAATCATATCGCAACCATTTGACAGACGGGGAAAATACGGTTTATGTTCCGGTTATTCAAGGGACAAGAATACCCGACGAGGCCAAGAGATTATTGGGCAGTCAGATAGCCGATCACATTCTGCTTTCTGAAGAATTGCTGTACAGAAAAGTTCGGGATTCGGGGCAGGCGCGCTGGATTATGGTCGATCACAATAAGGACACCGAGATCCAAAAATTCGCCGTTTCAATTATCGATCATCACGTTCCTTCCGAAGCCGCTCTCAAACAGCGCATCAGCAAGACACTTGAAATGACAGGTTCTACGACCGCCCTTATCGTTCAGAAAATCAACGGATTGGGAATAAACATGCCAAAGCCGTTGGCTCGCATTCTTTATGGCGCCACTTTGATGGATACCGAGAACCGTTCGGAACTAAAAATGACCGCCAAAGATAAATTCATCATGGACGATCTCAAAAAGACGTCTGGAATAGAAAACGATTCGGAATTCTATCAAGACCTGATGAGTTTCCTGCTTAATACCGATTTTGCCGAACTGCTTTTTGCCAGAGACTACAAAGAGGATTGGACTTTCTTCGGCTTTGCGGTAGCTAAGGCCAAGGGCATTTTCGGCGCAGACGGAAGGATTCTGAAGGGAGATTTAATGGCCAGGCTCGTCAATCTCGCAAAACAGAACAATGCCGACAAGAATCTTTCTTTGACGATAATAAAAGTGGTTGACTACAGGGAAGACAACGAAACGATCAATCGCGAGAGAATATACCTGGTCTTTAACGACGATGTATTCCCGGAATTCAAGAAAACGATGTTCGATTTGGTTTCAACCGTTATCGACCATACTTTCAAGGGAAAGATGTCAGTCAAAAAAGGCGATAACTTTATTGAATTCTGGGGAGTTGGAGATCAGCTTTCCCGCAAAAAAACAGCACCGCTTTTGGAACCCGTGGTATCCGCTTTCAACGAATATTTCTTTTCGCCGGCAGTCGGTCTTTACGTCAGAAGGGATTTTTTGAAAACCACAAAACGGGTGAAGAAGGCGGCGAATGAATGCGGAATCCGCCTTTCATGGGACGAACAAGGAAGAATAAACAATATCACCTATGGGGAAGCGATAAAATTGCTGGATTATCTTGGTTTTACCGCGATGAACCTGAAGGAATATTGGAACGTCCTGAAAGATGCCCGGATAAAAAAAGACCGACAAATGATCCAACATCTGCAGTCGAACGGCTTTGTTGAATTTCTCCACACAATCATCGAGGATAGAGAGTTCATCGTAGATAAGCCCGATATTCTGGAAACAAAAAGTACTTTCAGATACGAAGACATTGACGTTGAGGTAAACTACGATTATCGGGGCAAAAAGCAAAAAGCCAAAATACCGGAGGGAAAACCCGGCTTGATTCCGCCCGAAGACATCAATTTAAAGACAGGTTTGCCAAAAAAGGTATACGGTCCGGGTTTATACAAAAATCCCAACCTCTGGAGATACTGGTCACCCGACGCCGAAAAGAATATTGCCACCCGCGGTTATATCTTCCTGATTGGAACGCCGGCACTGGATTTGAAGGTACATCTTTCCGAAGCTTTCCATTGTCTGGGAATACGACCCTGCTGTAAAAAAGTGGAACTGCCCGAGGTGAAAATCACCGAGAGTAAAGAAGGCGTCACCGTTGTAATCAGAAAAGGGGAGGAATTCTCAGAGATTAGAGAAAGCGAATTCTTCGCAAAAGCATCAGATTAAGGGGCAAAATTCTTCATTTTGCCCCTTTTTTATCTTTCGCTTGCTGGTTCGGAACGAACAAAGTATAATAAATTAATATGAAAAAAAATATTCTAACGCAATTTATCGTTTTGCTTGCAGGCACCTTGTTCGCCTGGACTAATTTCGGGATTGAACTGGCAGACTGGCTGGGAAAACGGGCCTGTACGATCGGCTGTTCGGCAGATATAACAAATCCATTTTTAACGCCCTGTTTTGGTGGAGCGGTATTTTTCACGATTGCTTTCGTGCTAAACATCATTATTTTTCGGAAAGAAAAAGCAAGAAACAATTAAAATTGATTTTATTTTGAGAAATAAAAATGCCCGTCTTTCAAGACGAGCTTGCATTTAAAATCGGAAATTGTTTATATAAATCAGAGGGCTAAGGAACAGCTCTTAATACTAAAAAATACAGAAAGAAGGAGGTGACAATGACAGAAAGGACTCTGCCGAGGTTATCCATTGAAACCGGAAGCAAACATCCGAAGCGCATGTATAATACCAGAATCCCGTTGGCAATAATTAATGTCCTGCCTCAGCCGAGAAAAACCTTTAAGGACATTGATCGCCTCGGGAACAGCATAGCGGCCAAAAATATTAGGAATGAACTGCAGGTTGGCCGCTACGGTGCGAAGCACTGCCAAATGTATCTCGACGAGATAAACGAGCTTTGGACGACTGATTTCCGTCTGGATGATTTGATATGCGTAGTTGAGGAAGGAATCAAGGTTTATTATGTCCTCATAGACGGAGAAAGAAGGTACCGGGCTTGTGTTTACTTGCGTGATACGGGTTGCGACAAGTGCCAGAAAAGACAGGACGGCAATTGCTATACCCATCACTTCGGCGACCTCAAGGTTGACGTCAGAATTTCCGAAAACATTTCCCCTGACGACGCCATCGACATCCAGGCACAGACGAATATCCACCATCGTGTTCCGCCGTACGAAGAGGCCGAATTCTACGACAGGCTTTTCAAACGGAGGAAGGCAAGGGACCAAAATTATTCCATCGGGGAATTTGCCTACGATATGGGAAGAAGCACCGATACGATCAGACAGGCAATAAAATTCTGCGAACTCCCTCCTGAATTCCAGAAATACGTAAGCGAAGGGAAAATCCAATGGGGGGCAGCACTTGTCATCGTCGAACTGCGAAGTTATGGGCGCGAATGCCAGGGTAACGG
>JAZDIT010000024.1:0-6290 GCA_043804755.1 Patescibacteria group bacterium
GATGTAGCCGGCAGGGAGGATATGAAAATCAGGAAAAAAGTCAGTTCCGAAAAACTTGCCGAAAAGGTCAATAAATCCAACGTGGAATACGTTCCGGAAAGAAAACTCCTCGCTTTTCTCAAAAATAATGCAAAAAACTACGATGTTTTGGTCATAATGGGCGCGGGGGATATTTATGGTTTGTCATTAAAGTTGCTGGCAGGACGGTAAAAAGTTATCCCCACGGCGAACTTGTTCTTTGTCGCCGTTTGTTGATATAATGAAATTGTAAAATTTAATCCAAAGTCGAGGCTTTAAAAACAAAAAAATATACATATGTCAACACTCGTTTGGGTAATCGTGATTGTCGTAGTAGCGGGCGTAGCGTGGTATTTATTAAGCAAAAAAAAGGGACCCTCGGCGAAGAATAATCAGCAAAATCCGCCTGCCAATCCTGGAATGTAATTCGTGTTTTATTGAAGCGATTAAAAGGCGCTTGGCTAAGCAGGCGTCTTTTTTCTGAATTGACAAAATTATCATTTTATGCTATTATATCATCAGGATTTGAGGTAATTTATCTCAATTTACTTTAACAATTGCGCTAAATGCGCATAAATATAGGAATAAAAAGAAATAAAAAAAAATCTGAAAGAAGGGGGGATTGAAATGTACGCAGAACTGGTTTCGCGTAACGGAGGTCTTATTTCTAAAGAGACCCAAGCGAAAATACATGGAACTCGTATTGGCATTGCGGGATGCGGTATGGGCTCTCTGATTGCCGAGACACTTTGCCGTTTAGGCGTGGGAAAGTTTGTCCTTGCTGATCTCGATAGGGTTGAAGTCGTAAATTTCAATCACCAACCCTATGATAATCGGCACATTGGACAGCAAAAGGTAGACGCATTGTCAATGCGCCTATCAGAAATAAATTCGGAAGCATCTATCAGGGTTTTAAGGGACTTCATAAGTCCCAACAATGCCCAAAACTTTATCGCTGAATGTGATATTGTGGTGGATGGTATCGATCCGATGCCAAGTCTCATTCCATCGCTAGCTCTCGCTAGAACGTGCCGGCAGGAAAGAAAAGCTTTCTTTTATCCGATCGATATTGGGTACGGAGCGATTCTTTTTTCTTTTTTACCAGACGGAAAGACGTTTGAGAGTGCTTTGGAGGTTCCGGACAATATGACCTTCAATCAATTCTCGAAAGTTCCGCCCTGGAAACTGCTAATGGCGTTAGTTAAAAATCTTAACATTCCTTCCAAATATCTGCGAATAATTCACAAGGTATTGGAGGGAAAACTCGCTCATTATCCGCAGCCAATTACCGCTTCTTTATGCGCTAGTGCGTTGGTTGCAATGGCGATCGTGAAGATGGCGCAAGGAAAACCTATCCCGTTTGTTTCAAAATTCGATCCAATTTCTATGGGGTGATGCGAAAGCGTCACCCCCTTCTTGTTTTTCAAAGTTTAATATATAATGAATTAATAATAATTTTATAAAGATAAACCGTTCTAAAGATATGTCAAAAATTGGAAATATAATGCAGAAATTTATAATGTCCAATCCCGATAGGGCGAATATCTTTTTTGCTTCACGTAAAGCTGTATGGTGGGAGAAGCAAGGGGAAAAGAAGGCTTTAAATACTTTTCATGAAGCGGCAGGAAAGGTTTTAGCCTATAAAGATTTTTTGAAAAAAAATGGGATTGAAGATCATGAAAAAGTGCAAACTATTGATGATTTTAAAAAATACGTTCCAATCACGACTAAAGAAAATTATATTTTTTCTTATGATTTAGATGAACGACTTCTTGAACCATATTCAAATCTCTTCACGTTAGCAACCACCTCTGGCACAACTGGAGAATCGGTGTTTTGGCCAAGAAATGCATTCCAAGATAAAATGATTTCACTTTATTTTGAAATGATGGGAAGAAATATCTGGCAGACCCAAAAAAAATCGACGCTTATCGTTGTTTGTTTTTCTTTAGGTAATTATATAGCAGGGGAGTTGAATACTTGGTTTTGGAAAGATATTGCGTTGCGAAACAAGGGCTTAATGACCGTGGCAACCCCAGGGTCCGATTTGGAAGGAACATTGGCAGTCGTTAAAAAGTTTATTGGTCATTATGATCAGATTATTTTCGGCGGTTATCCCTATTTTTTCAAATTGTTTCTGGAGGCAGGTGAGGATGAAGGGATAAATTGGAAGAAATACGATGTTAAATTTTATTATGGAGGAGAAGGAATGTCTTACACATTTAGGAAAAACTTAATCGAGAAATTTGCTCAAAATCCCAAGGAATTAAATAACATCGTTGATGTTTATGGATCGGCCGATGCGGGAGGAATAAGTTATGGAAACTGTTTAACTGCTTTAATACAAAATTATATTATCGTCAATAAAAAAATCCAAACAAAAATTTTAGGAAAAGAAAGGGACATAGTAAGCTTAACCCAATTAAATACTTCAGCTTATTTTGTTGAGGAAAAGGATGAAAGTTTGATTATAACTTTCAGAGGATCAATACCTCTTGTACGATACGATATTAAGGACATCGGGGGCATAATTCCGTTTAAGAAAGTTTTGGAAATATTTAAAAACGAAAAAATAGATCTTCTGGAACAATTATCAATTCAAGCTCCGTATTTCAAACCATACACCCAGCCATTTTTGTTTGTAGAAGGAAGAGAAAATTGTATTTCTTTTGATGGCGCCAACGTTTTCCCCGCAACAATTCAAAGTGTAATAGACAAAAGTCCACATTTCTCAAATTTCAAAATTTCGAAAAAAACCGATGAAAATGGAAATTTGGGATTCTATGTATATTTAGAATTAAAAAGAGATATTAATGTTGGTCAAGAAGAAACCAGACTAAAAGACGACTACCAAAAGCTGATTTTGAACGTGCTTTTAAGTCAAAACCATGATTTTAAGCGTTCTTATGAGGACAATCCGAATCTTTGTACTCCGCGGATTGAAATCAGACGATTCGGAGAAGATGAATTCAAATTATCAAAAAGCGGTAAAGTAAAATTCATTATATAGATATCTAATGGATATTCTTTCTGTTTCAAGACTCCTCGTAATTCTAATAGATTTTATAGGGATTTTATTGATTCTGCTGGTTTATCTTGCTGATAAAAAGAGCAAACTGAACCGACTTTTTTGCGTTATGACGTTATTGGCTTTAATTTGGATTACCTCTGCGCTTATTTCGGATAATCCATCTCAATTACACAATGCATTGATTTGGAACAGATTTGTCTATTTTATTTTAGCATTATTTTTTTTCACGACTTTCCTTTTTTCATTCTTATTTCCGAAAGAGCAAAAAAGGTATCCAATTTGGGAGAGAATAATGTTTTTTTTATCAGTTGGCATAGCTTTTTCTTCTCTATTTACACCACTGGTCATAAAAGACGTAAGACCGACCAATTGGGGAACAGATCTTGTTTGGGGTAGTTTTTTCCCGACTTTTGCCGCCTTGGGAATGGTTTGGTTATTATCATTGGTAATTCTCTTTAAAAGACTTTCTAGTCTTTCTCAGCGGGAAAAAATCCAAACCCAATATTTTTTCTTCGGTTTCTCTATATTTTTTATAATGAATATCATATTCAACGTTATTTTTCCCGCTGTCCGAGGAACTTATGAGTTCTATCAATTTGGAAACTTCTCGATTATTTTTTTTCTAGCTTTTACTGCTTATGCGATAATTTCAAAACAACTGTTCGGAATTAAGCTTATTTTAACAGAAACTTTAGTTGGAACACTTTTAATTGTTTTATTCTTTCAGATATTCACTGCCCAAACATTATCTTGGAGGATATTGAACGGCATTATTTTTGTTCTATCCTGTGTTTTTGGCTATCTTCTAATAAAGAGCGTTATTCAGGAGATCAAACGACGCGTGGAAATTCAACGGCTTTATGAGGAAGTGGACAGGTTGAGCAAGGCGAAATCGGAGTTTTTGTCCATTGCTTCTCATCAATTGAGAACGCCTTTAACGGCCATCAAAGGATACGTCTCCATGCTTCTGGAGGGCAGCTACGGAAAAATTCCGAAGACGGTTGAGGAAAAATTGGACAGAGTTTACCAGGTTAATGAAAAATTGATTAGTTTCATAAGCGACTTGCTTAATGTTTCCCGTATCGAAAGAGGAAAGCTGGAGCTTCAACTGGAAAAAGGAAGGCTTGAGGATATAATTTCGGCTGAAGTAGACGAGCTCCAACTTAAAGCGGAGCAAAAGGGACTTTATCTAAAATGGCAAAAATCGCAGGGAAAGTTGCCGGAACTAAACATCGATGTCGGAAAAATAAAGCAAGTCGTGGCTAATTTGATTGACAACGCGATAAAATACACGGAAAAAGGAGGAGTTACGGTTGATTTGAAACATTTGGACGGCAAATTGCAGGTTTCGGTGTCAGATACCGGCTTTGGAATGGACAGCAAAGAAATAAATAAACTTTTTGAAAGTTTCTCGCGGGGAAGCGCAGGAACCCAGATGGACCACGAAGGACTGGGAATCGGTTTGTACATTGCCAGAAAATTCATGGAACTTCACAACGGACGCCTGTGGGCGGAATCGGAAGGAAAAGGGAAGGGGAGTACTTTCTTCATTGAATTACCGGTAAAGTAGATATACAATGCATTCAGAAGGTAAAATTATGGCAAAAATCCTAATCATCGAGGACGAAAAGTTATTGGCCGAGATGTATAAGGAAAAATTCTCTCAGGCGGGTTTTGTTGTAGTCGCGGCACCCGAAGCCGAAGAAGGTTTGGAAACCGCCAAAAAAGAAAGGCCCGATTTGATAATTCTCGATATTTTACTGCCGAAAGCCGACGGCATATCATTTTTGCAGAGGTTGAGGGAAGAACCCGACCTCGCGTCTATTCCCGTCGTGGCATTTTCGAATTTTGACGACCCCGAAACGAAAAAATCCGCATTCCGCCTCGGAGTAAAGGATTACCTCATTAAAACAAACTACACGCCTCTCGAACTCACAGAAAAGATAAAGACATACCTGACTAAATAAATTATTAGGAAGGCGCCACAAAGGGGCGTTTTTCTTTTGGCGGGGAAATTTTGAAACTTGATTTTTCTTGGGAAAATTTATATAGTTTAAACAGAATAAAAAGGAGGTACTTAAAAAGTGAAAATCTATCACGCCGATGCTTCGGTAACAACGGAAGAGAAGGCAGTTTGGGTGGGGAAAGGCGTACAAATTTGCCGGGTGGATATGGCACAAGAAAGAATACTCTTATCGGCGCCAGCAAAGCTCGTGAGATCAAGCCAGCCAAAAGGCTTAGCACTTGTCCCAATCGATGAAAAGTGTGACAAAAGTAATGTTGTCGGAATAGTGTGCGATAGGCGCTAGGAAAAGGAGGCGGTTAATGGCTCATTTTAATAAAATAGCCAAGAGTTTGGACTTAAGGGATGTAGGCGAGCTCGAACTCGGAGAAAAAGAATGCAAAGGATGCAAAACGCCGCTGAGGGTAGGGGATGAGATTCTGCCCAAGGATAGGGAAAAGAAAATATTTCCGAGAAGATTCAGCTATTGCCCCAAATGTAAGACAAAAGTTAAGGTTGTCCTTTCTCCGAGATTCACTCAGCCTATAAAAATGTAGCCCGATAACGATTAATAAGTTTGCAAGGACGGGATTTTAATAATAAAAATACCCGCCTTTTTTTTATCTTTGGACGGGAAAGTTTAGTGGGCGTGATTTTTCTGCGCTTTGTTGTAGAAAAAGGGTGGTAGCAAGAAAAATATCAAAGAAGGGGTGTACCTTAAAATGGCAGAGAAATTTTTGGAAGAATAGGGGATTGACTTTTTTATTAAAGTACGTAGTATAAAATTACAGTAGTTTAAAGGAGGAACGTAGTGCCTAAGTTTTTTGAGCAAGGCGGAGGAAAGGTTTTCGTCAGTATCACAAACGCCACAACAAGAGAAGTTCACTCTTATACCCATAACACTTGTGTTTTGGTGGCGGATTGGCCGGAAGCAATTAAAAAAGCAGGAGAGCTCGTGCAAGAAAAACAATCTCGAAGCTACATTGAATCAATTGAAATGTTTACCACACCCAGGCTTTGTAGGAAATGTCTGGAACATGCGTCTCAACCGCTGGTGCTTGAAAACGCCAAGCACGTTGGAGAATGTTTATGCCGAATAGAAAACACTCCTTGCGGTGTTCATAAGTATAGCGGAGGTTAAACAACATTTAATTAGTAATTAAAGCGGTGGGATAAAACTCGCCGCTCTTTTTTTCTTTACGCGGGAAAGGGTTAAATTTTAGGCTTTACACTTTACAG
>JAZDIT010000025.1:0-2107 GCA_043804755.1 Patescibacteria group bacterium
GGAATGATTTTTCCCGAGGAAACTTTCCTGCCCGGTCCCACGGCTATCACCAGCCCCTCTTCTGGTTTTTCTTTCTCGGCGGTATCGGGCAATAAAATTCCCGCTTTTGTTTTCTCTTCTCCTTTGATCGGTTCGATCAAAATATGATCGGATAATGGTTTTATTTTCATGTTTTTTATTTGTTATCTTTTATTTATCTCTAAAAGTATAGTAGTTATTGAATTGTTTAATGTCAATGCTTTAAGCTGTCTTTAAATATTGCCCGGTATAGCTTTTTTTGCATTTCGTTATATCCTGAGGTGTTCCTTCTGCAACCACATAACCGCCCTTATCTCCTCCCTCTGGACCCAAATCTATCACCCAATCGGTATTTTTTATCACATCCAAATTATGTTCGATGATCAAAACCGTATTCCCCTTGTCCACCAAGCCGCGTAATATATGTATCATTTTTTTGATGTCGTCGAAATGAAGGCCGGTTGTGGGCTCATCCAAAATATACAAGCTCTTCCCCGATTCCTTGCGGGAAAGTTCGTCCGCAAGTTTCACTCTCTGTGCTTCACCCCCCGATAAAGATGGGGCCGGCTGGCCGATTTCTATATATCCCAAGCCGACATCACACAATGTTTTTAATTTAGGATGCAATGTCGGAATGTTTTTGAAAAATTCCAAGGCTTCTTCGACCGTCATCTTCAAAACATCGGAAATGTTTTTCCCTTTGTATTCTATCGAAAGCGTTTCTTTATTAAAACGCTGGCCCTTGCATTCTTCGCACCCTACATAGATGTCCGGCAAAAAATACATTTCGATTTTCTTCACCCCTTGTCCCTCGCAAACCTCGCATCTGCCGCCCTTTACGTTAAAGCTGAAACGGCCGGCCTGGTATCCCCGGATTTTTGCTTCTTTCGTATTGGCAAAAATATCCCTGATGTAAGCGAAAGCATTTGTATATGTCGCGGGGTTCGACCTTGGAGTTCTTCCTATGGGCGACTGGTCGACCAAAACGATTTTATTGATGTATTCCGTGCCTAAAATCGCTTCATGTTTTCCCGGCTCCTCTTTAGAATTGTAGAATTTCTTCATCAAAGCGCACGCCAAGATATCATTCGCCAGAGAACTTTTTCCGGAACCCGAAACGCCCGTAATTCCGACGAATTTCCCCAAAGGAATTTTGACATCGATATTTTTAAGATTATTTTCCTGCGCGCCCTTGATAATAAGATAGTTCTGGGTCTTTTCAGATTCCTTTGATTTCTGTTTTTTTATTTTCGGTTTTTCTATTTCAACTTTCTTCCTTCCCGACAAATAATCTCCGGTCAGAGTATGGCTTTTCAAAATTTCCTTTGGAGTGCCTTCAAAAATAATTCTCCCTCCGTGCTTTCCCGCTCCCGGCCCCACATCAATCAGCCAGTCTGCGTTTCTTATTGTTTGCGCGTCATGTTCAACGACTATTACGGAGTTGCCGAGCTCCTGCAATTTTCTTAAAGTGCCTATCAGTCTTTTCTGATCTCTTGCGTGAAGTCCTATCGAAGGCTCGTCCAATATGTATAGAACGCCGGTCAGCTTTGAACCGATTTGAGTGGCAAGCCTTATTCTTTGTTCCTCCCCGCCTGCCAAAGTTTCCGTTTTTCTGTTCAGAGTAAGATAATCCAAACCGACATCGATCAAAAACTGCAAGCGGTTTATAATTTCCTTTATAATCGGAATGGCGATCTTTAATTCGTCTGCTTTGAATTTCAATCCCTGTTTTCCATCCAGCTTGTCAAAAAAATCCTTTACCTTTTCGATGCTCATCGTTGCAACTTCATAAATGGATTTCCCGGCAATCGTAATTGCAAGAACCTCCGGCCGCAGTCTTTTTCCCAAGCAAACTTCACAGATTTTTTCAACCATATACTGGCCGATTTCCTCTCTTGCCCAGTCGGATTCCGTTTCATGATACCTTCTCTCCATCCAAGTAGTCACTCCCTCAAAATCCTTATCGCCGTATAAAATCAAATCTACCACGTCTTGCGGCAATTCTTTCACCGGAACATCCAGAGGAAAATGATGTTTTTCGGCCAGTTCCGACAGTTTCCACCAGAAAAATCCCTGCCTTCCGACTTTA
>JAZDIT010000026.1:0-2775 GCA_043804755.1 Patescibacteria group bacterium
TAAGCTTATGAAAAAAATATTGTTTATCTTTGGAGTTCTGATTGCAGGTTTCATTTTTACAAATTCAATTAACGCCGCAATTTCGATCCCCGGAGATTGTCCCACCGATTTATCAACTGGAAACTGCCAGTGCGTTCCTCAGCTTCCAATTGAAGGAGGATGCACAACAGGTAGCGAAGGTGGAAGATGCTCCGATGAATGTGGAACATTTGCAGGAAGATCTTGCGAAGAAAACGTAGATTGTACCGCGGAAAGCCAGTGCAGTCTTCCAAAGAGGTGCGCTGTAATTTGTACTTCGCTTGGGGATTGGGTTGCCGCTTCCGGACATTGCCCCAATGTAGGACAAACTTGTTGTGAAGAGGACACTAGTGATGATCCTTCTCCTAATCCTCCGTCTCCCGGCGGTGGTGTCACAGGCGGCATAGAAGACCCTTTACAGGGGAAAACTTTTCAGGAGCTGATAAACACGGTTATCAATTTTATTTTCTGGGTGGCGGTGGCGATAGCCCCTTTAATGATTTTGATCGCAGGATTCACCCTTGTGACAGCCGGCGGAGATCCGAACAAACTTACGACTGCAAAAAATATCATAATGTGGACGGCGGTAGGATTGGCAGTAGTTCTGCTAGCCAAGGGTTTGATTGCGGTTTTGCAGCATACTTTGCTGGGCGCGGAATAATTTTTTTAATATTTCCTGAAATAAATAAAAATTTTAAAAAGGTCGAAACTTAATTCGTTAATTGAAAAATAAAAATGAAAAAAATTTTAACAGTTCTAACTTTATTAACAGTTTTAACTTATGTTGCGGTTCCCGTAGCTTTGGCGCAAGAAGACGGCGATGCTACTCAAATTCCGGAGAGTTGCGAAATAAATGATACAAGATTAGACAGAATAACAGAGGGTACTAACTTGGAGTGTGATAGTACATGCAATTATGACGTAGCGGATTGCGGTATGTGCTGTGTTTTGAATACCGTCTATACCGTGACCGACTGGATATTCTTCGCAATCATCACAATTGCCGTTGTCTTCATTCTTGTTGGAGGATTTATGTTTGTTACTGCCGGTGGAAACGCAGAAAAGACCATGGCCGGGAGAAATTATCTGATGATGGCAGCCGTCGGAATTTTGATAGCTCTTCTCGCAAGAGCGATACCAGCGATAGTCAAGATGGTTGTAGGCGCATAACATTTCTTAGAGAAATCAAAACAAGCCCCGATAGGGGCTTGTTTTTGTGTTAGAATATAATAGATATTGGCGCGGGCAGGTGGCGAAACTGGTAAACGTATAGGACTTAGAATCCTATGCCGAAAGGCTTGAGAGTTCGAATCTCTCCCTGCCCACAAATCAAAACCGCCCCAAAGGAGCGGTTTTTAGGTATAAAACTTTTATCCCTTTACGATTATTTTTCTCTTTCTTTCTCTTTCTATTTTAGGTATTCTCACCGTCAAAATTCCCTCTTTTAGAGCCGCTTCGGTTCTTGAAGGGTCTACTTCAACCGATAAAACTATCTGTCGCGAGAAAGGCCCCCAGAAGCATTCCTGATAGAAATAATTTCTTTCCCCGGTTTCAGCCGGTTTTTCTCTGCTGCCCCTGATCGTTATCATATCTCCCTCAATCGAAATATCCAAGCTGTCTGGTTTTACCCCGGCAATCGCGGTTTGGATGACCAAACTTTCTTCGGTTTGATAAACGTCAATCGCCAGCTGGCCTTCCGGTTCTCCGCTTAAAGCCGTCCAGTTTTCCTTTTCTTCCTTTACTTTTTTTGCGGGTTCCGCCGGCATTATTTTTTCAACTTCTTCTTTTTGTGGCATTTCTTGTTTTGTTTCAATTTCCCTTTTTTCCGTTTTTTCGACTTTAGTTTCGATCGGTTGTTTTTCCTCTTTTTCCCCCGGTACTTTACGGATTTTCTTTTTTGGCCTTTCAACTGGTTTTTCTTCAGTAATTTCTTTTTCTTCCTTTTTAACCGATTTCTCGGCTTCAATGGGTTTTTCGACTCCCATTCCCTTTTTTAATTTTTCAAAAAATGATGCCATAAGTGCTTAAATCTTGCAGATGCTTTTTAGTTTTTTTAATTTTTTTATTCCGAAATAAATAAAGATAGCCAATCCTGCGAGAATAATTGAAGGAATCGCTATCTTTAATGCTCCTCCAAGTTCCATTATAGAAAAATTATAGAGTCCGTGCAACAATACCGCTAAAGCAAAGCCTGTGTAAAACAGGATTTTTTTGTGTTTCGTTTCGCAAAAAGACAAAGCCATGAAAAATCCCAGCACTCCCGAGCAAAGGGCATGCAGGAAAGTGGCAGTAAAAAAGCGGAAGACCGCCAGAAAAAATGTTTCCTGCGAAGTATAATTGAATATGTCTGGCGAGAAGAAAATAAAAATATTTTCCACGGTGGCAAACCCCAATGCGGCGATTATCATGTATAAAAGGACGTCCAGGGGTTCGTCGAGTTCGTGATGTTTCAAAACCCTGAATTTTACAACGAGGTATTTTACCAGTTCTTCGATAAAAGCCACAGTCAATAAAAAATAAAACAAAGAACCCAGTGGCTGAGGGAAAATTGTTGAGAAAAGGGACGACAACGAACAGCTCAGTTTTCCGCCTTCGCCCGCAGTTATCGGCAAGCACTCCACAAATGCGGCGACTGGTGCGACAACCATTCCCAACAGGAAAACCGTGATTATCATCCTGTTTGATTCCGGGTGTGAATCCTTTTTTAAATAGTAAAAAAGCCAGATTAATCCGGGAGCGACAGAAAGAATGATTAAA
>JAZDIT010000027.1:0-19865 GCA_043804755.1 Patescibacteria group bacterium
CTGTCTGTTCTCCCGACCCCTCTCCGATGTGGGAACTATTTAAAGAAGCTTAACAGTTTTTCCAGCGGCCAGCAATTGATTATGTCTTTTTTCTCGGCCCAGCCCCGCCGTGCCTGAGAAATACCCAGCTCCATAAAATGCAATTGATCTTTATTATGGGAGTCCGTATCAACCACCATCCTGACGCCCGCCTCTTTTGCCCTTCTTATATTCTGGTCATTCAAATCCAGGCGGTCCGGCCAGCCATCAATTTCCAAAATGGTACCCGTATATTTCGCCACCTTTAGAATTCTGTCAAAATCTATTTGATATTCGTCCCTCTTTTTCAGAATTCTTCCCGTCGGATGGGAAATAATGTCCACATTCTGATTTTGCATTGCTGTTATTATTCTTTCGGTCATTTCGTCTTTTGTCATTTTGAAATTCGAATGAACGCCGGCAACCACATAGTCGAGCTTTCCCAGCGCATCATCATTTATGTCTATCGAACCGTCTTTCATAATATTCGCCTCGCATCCTTTCAACAACCGGAATTTTACATTTTGCGTTTTTAACTTTGTATTTATCGCATCTATCGCTTTGTTCCTTTTTTCCAATTTTGCTTCGTCCAATCCGTGTTCGATCCGTAAAAATTTAGTGTGGTCGGAAATCCCCAGATATTCATACCCCATATCCATTGCAGCTTCCGCCATCTCTTCTAAAGTGTTCGCCCCGCCATCCCAATCCGAATGAGTATGCAAATCGCCTTTTATATCACCATATCCTATGATTTTCGGTAAGCCGGGAAGTTTCCCCTGAGCTTGCCGGATGGCCGCTTGTATTTCTCCCGTGTTTTCCCTCAATTCCGGGGCAATCAAATCCATGCCGAGCGCTTTGTAGATTTCTTCCTCCATTTTTCCCGCAATTATTTTTTTACCGCGAAAAAGACCGTATTCGCTCAATTTCAGCCCTTTTTCAATGGCCAATTTTCTGGTCACGATATTATGATCTTTTGAACCGGTAAAATACTGTAATCCGGCTCCGTAAATCCTCCTTGGCAAAACCCTCAAGTCGACATCCATGCCTTCCTTCAGGCGTATTGAGGATTTGGTAAAACCCTTTCCCCATACTTTTATTACGTTCGGCATCGAAACAAAAAAATCCATCACCTTTTTTGGATTTTTTGAAATTACGAGCAAATCGACATCGCCGATGGTTTCTTTTCTTCTTCTTATTGAACCTACGACATCGATTTCTTCCACTTCCTTCAAATTTCTCAGCAGTCTTTCCACTTCTTTGACAACGGGCAATACCTCCCCCAAAATGAACCTTCCTTTGCTTTTTTCCACGAAATCTATCCCCTGGAGGATATTTTTTTCTGTTTTATCTCCGAAACCCGTCAAAGAAGCGATTTTATGGGATTTTGCCGCCTTTTTCAAATCATCCAGGTTTGCAATTCCCAATTTCTGGTATAAAACTTTCACTTTTTTAGGTCCCAAACCCTCAACCGAAGTAAGTTCCTTCACATTCACTGGCGTCTTTTTTTTGAAAGCCTCGTAATATTTGATTTCCCCAGTTTTAAGATATTCTTCTATTTTTTCCGCAATGCTTTTTCCAACGCCGGGAATCTCCTCCAGTGCTTTTGACCCGCCTTTTTTGTAAAGATCCTCAACGTCTTCTTCAAGTGCGTCCAATGTAACAGCCGCCCTTTCGTATGCATAGGGTTTGAAAGCCACCCCTTCCATTTCCAAGAAATCGGCAATCGAATACAAAATTTCGGCGATTTCTTTGTTTTTCATAATTATTGCAATCGCTTATTTTATCAATCAAAGATTAAAATTTTTTTAAAACGGCTTTTCACGAGGAGGAACCGTCGGGGCAAAATGGTTTTTTTCGAAAAAATGTCCGCGGATCAGCAACAAAGCGGAGGAAGACAAAATCCCGAAAAAGCTTACAAGGACAAAAACGATTTTGAATCCGACGACGCTGGCTAATAATCCTCCGAATGCCCCGGCTAACCCCGCGGCAAACCCTATGCCGGTGCTTTCCATGCTCCACGAAAAAGCTTCTCTGCCCTTATCTATATGGCGGGTAAAAATGGCAGACCAAGTGGGAACCACACAAGCCATGGCCAACCCTCTTATGAACTCAAGGGTATAAATATGCCACGGCTGAGTTGAAAAAATATACCCCAGGGGAACCAGATTGGCCACGTACATTCCGGCTATTAAAAAAATAAAATCATCCTTCTCGCCATGCTCTCTGTCCAGATATTTCGCGATAGTCGGCTGAACTAGAGATTTTACAATCCAATAGACGGTCGCCACGAATCCTACCATCTTCAGGTCGCCTCCCTCGATTTGCTGAGTAAGAAAAATTGCGAAAATGGGCCCTACCAAACCCCAGCCGGATTGCAGTAAGAAATCGGATGCGATTAAAATGCGTATGACTTTATTAAGGCTGGCCATAATTTTCTCCGCTGTCGCTGATTAATTTATCGATCTTCTTGAAAAGGAATTTTTTTATGAAATCCATACCGAACTTGAATAAAACCATCAGTCCAACCAAAGATATCAGTAATTCCGCGCCTCTTATTAGCATCGTAAAAACCGTGGCGCTTGATACTTTCAAGCCGAGCGCGCCGAAGGCAAATGTTTGTATCGCTTCATGGGATCCCAGAGCCGTTGGAATGGGAATCATTACCGCCAGATAATTGAATCCCAGAATTGATAATGCGTAAAAACTGCCCATACTTCCTCCGAGGAAAAATATCAAAATCCAAACCCGCAAGAGCATGACTCCGGTTCTCACAAAGGATAGCGCAAACGCTCTCCACATAAAACCATTCTTTATTCTGAAAAAATTGAAAATTTCCTTTTCGGTTTCCGAAAAACTGTTTTTCCCTTCGATCTTTTTAAGTCCAACCAATCCTCCAATCGATTCAACCATGCTTTCTTTTCTGAAAACCTTGAAATAAAAGTAGATAATTACGAAAGCGAATATCAGAAAAACCGTACCGAAAACCAATTCAAGCTTGGGCGGAAGGAAATAAATTTCCGAAAGGAAAAACGATATTCCGAAAACGATAACTACGAGATTCGTGGTCCATTCGAAAATTCTGTCTATCAGCACCGAAGCCATTCCCTTCGGCCACGGAACCGATTTCTTTTCCTTTAAAAAATACCCTCTTAATATTTCGCTCCCCCAAATGATGACCGGCATTAAAAACATGACTGCGTAGCCCGCCAGATAGGGACCGAAAAGGGCTCTTGAGGAAATTTTAACTCCCAAGCCCTTCAGTATTTCTCTCCACTTCCAGGTTCCCACGACTGCCATCAAAAAGGTCAAAAAAACGAGTACCGCCCCCTGCCAGCTGAAAAAAATCCGGGCGGTATATTTTATATCCTGCCATCCGACGAATTCCAACACCCAGATGAACAATGCCAGCCCGATGAGGAAAGAAACCAAAAAAAGTATGAATTTTTTCATGGTTTTAAGATTATATCACAAAAAAAATGGGTTATCGAGTTAAAACAAAGAAGCCCATACCCTCGCGGGCCGGGTTTCTATGCGATTGCGGATGTTATTTCCCGAATCTGTCTTCTAAAAAAGAGGTTATTTTCTCGCCGACTTCCGGAGAACCCCACGGATATTCGTGGCTGGAGACATGAAAGGACAGCGGAAAACTGATTTCCTTGCCGGAAATCCTACCGTTTACCCATATGAAAGGTGCCTTTAACAGGGCGGTTAACAGGCATTTCACGTCTCCCTTACTCACAGCATCTTTATTGCCGTTATCCAAACGCAATATGTTTTTAGAATCCGCCTTCTTTCGCCAAAAAGGCAATCCTACTTCAATCGCATAAACCGAACCGATGAACTTTCCCGATATCTTTTTCATCGTTTCGTCAACAAAAGCGGCACCGCTGGACAGTCCAACCATTATTATTCCAGTTTCAGGACTGTGTTCCAAAAAATCGTTAATTTCTCCTGCCAATTCGCGCGATTGTTTCTTAAAGTTATTCAGGATTTCTGCTATACCCCCGAACTTACTTAAAAAACCTTCTTTTGTTCTTTTGTAAAGGACGATAGCGGGTTTGTGTCCTAAATCATTCAGCTTTTTCTCGACGCCTCTCGCTATAGGCGCCAGATCGTCCGCTTTTTCCAATGGGGCATTACCCCATCCTCCGAGGTTAAAAATTATCACAATATCGCTTTGAGAACTTGAATCTAAGCTGTCCTTAAATTGCGAATTCTTTGTAAGAATCACTTAATTTGAGAGAAAAATTTGCTGATTAACGAGAAATCTATTTTTTGTGGAATCTTTTTTCCAAATCATCCATAAATTCGACTAAAAAAGGATTGTCAAAAAATTCTCTGGCCCATAACCACCACGGCCCGAGGGGCGGATTCTTATACTTTTCCCAATATTCGTAGGCCTGCAGAAAATTCTCCATCCTGTCCGCTTGGCGGAAAAACCTTCCTTCTTTGCTTACGCCACACTCGTACTCTTCCCAAAGATCCATGATTTCTTTTCTTATCTTGGGAGGCAATTTCAAAGTGAGTTTTTTAAGGGATTTCTCTTCCCTCACGTGCTTCTCGTGAACTTTCTTTTTCTTTTCCGCCGGAGTAAATCTCGGCCATGTTTTCATCAGTTCACGAAGTTTTTTCTTGCTTTTGGGAATAATTGCGTCATATGGAGTGGTATCTCCGGCATAAACTTCGCATAAATCATGGATTAAAGCCATTTTCAGGAGTTTTTCGATATTAAGCCCCTTCCCTTCTCCCATTAGCCATCCCATCAATGCGGCGCGAAAAATATGCTCGGCGATGCTTTCCGGGTTCTTTATCTGGTTTATTACCCATCCTCTTCTCGGCATCCTTTTTAATTTTCCGACTTCGATGAAGAAATCAAGAAGTTCCTGCATATGGCAATATTTTAACACATTTCCGCTATTTTAAAGAGAGGTCCTCCCTCTCTTTAAGTGTCAGTTGATGCTGTTAAATTTTTATTAAATAATTCCGTACTTTATTTTCTTGATTTTGTATATCGTTTTGATAGGAGAAGAAACGGAAATGCTCTCTCCGATTTTATGACCCAAAAGCGCCTTCCCCACCGGGGATTCGTTGGAAATTTTTCCAAGCGAGGGATCCGCTTCCAATGAACCGACAAGGGTAAATTCATCACATTGGCGTCCGTCAACTTCCACCAAAACCGTAGCTCCTAAATCAACAAATTTTTTTGAAGATGATTTTATCAATTCTGTATTCTTCAGGATGTATTCCAGCTCGGCGAGGCGGGTTTCCAGATAACTCATATCTTCCTGGAAAGAAAGGTATTCCTGGCTCAAATCCTCCGAATGCAAAATCTTCGGGACTTCACCGGTCGTTTTTGCAAGTTTCACTTCTTTCAGATTATTGTATTCCTTTTCTATTTTTTCCAACCCCTCCTTGGTCAGATAAAACTTTTTTTCTCCTGTCATATTGATTGAAAACTCCCCTATTATGAGGGGAGTAGTGTTTAGATGAATCTTCTGTGTTGGTGACTAAACCCCTCAACAAATGAGTCTAACGAAAGAAAGAATGGCAACAATTTTAGTGCCATAAGTACTCGGATTTTTAATATTTTTTACTTGGGTTTGCTTTTGCATTTTACACTTCTATTATAGTCCGTTGGAAATTTCTGTCAATGCCTGCGCCGGAATTTTTACTTTCCCTTTTTACTTTACAGTTTATTGTATTCTTTCAAGAATGCCTGTCAAGTGGCAAAGCAGAAAACCGCCTTGCGGCGGTTTTCTGCTGAATTATTTATCGGCTGAATTGGCTGCGTTTTTTGGACCAGCACTCTCGGCAATAAATAGGTCTGTCAGGAGCCGGTTGGAATGGGAGCTCTGTTATAGCGCATCCGCATTCTGAACATTTCCAGTCCCCTTTAACCATTTCACGAGGAGGAAAATTTCTATTATCGCCTCCTTCAAATTTCTCAAATGCCATGTAATTACGAAACTGATTGATTTACTAGTTATAGAACGACCTTTGGGACCACGGTCGATCTATATTGCCTTCGATTCAACGAAAAACTTTAAGATACGACTTGATTGGTCTGGGTACATTATACTCCGAGAGGAACAACCTGTCAATGCCAGGAACTTTGACCCGATTAAAATAAGGTTTTCTGGCTTGGTGCCTTTTTTTCTTCTTCTTCAGAAAAAATCCGTATTTTCCCGTAAACGCCGTCATATCCGGGAACGATATGCACTTTTCCTTCCCTGACTTTCAGTATTCCCTCGGTAATTTCGGGCAGAGTGGCCATTTTCAGTTCCTGGCCCGGCATATCAAGCAATATTTTGAATTCGTTGCCGCATTTTCTGATAAGATTCTGGTATTCTTCCTCCACCCTTTTCGCTCCGGGAAGCACACCCAACGCATCCGCGATTATCTCTTCCAAGGGAATCATGCTTTTGAAAGGAATTGCGTTTGCGGGTTTTGAACCTGTTTCCTTATCAGCCAGTTCTTCCACCCTGTTTAAAACCCCTATCGTCAGCGGTCTTCCACAGGCAGGACAGATTCCGTTGTATTTTTTCGCTTCCTGCGGAGAAAGATTAACGCCGCAAAGCCTGTGCCCGTCATAATGGTATTTCCCTTCTTCCGGAAAAAATTCGATTGTATAAAGGAATTTCTGCGGATCTTTCTGTTTTATCGCATCTACTATCGCCCGATAGGAAATTTCTGTGTTGAAAACGTTGGCTTCCCTGCCTATTTTTCTCGGTGAATGGGAATCGCTGTTTGATATCAAAGCCACCTTGTCCAGGCCGGATAATCTCCAGTTCATCGCCGGATCGGATGAAAGTCCTGTTTCTATCGCAAAAATATATTTGGAATATTCGTCGAAACACTCTTCGATCGAGTTGAAACCGGATTTTGAACCGAAAATCGAAAACCAGGGAGTCCAGGCGTGGGCCGGAACGATAAGGCAATCCGGTGAAGCGGTCAAAACGATTTTTGTCAGTTCTTTTGCATCCAGCCCCAGAATCGGGCGGCCGTCGGATTTGAGATTTCCTATCCATCCCAAACGGGCGTTTATATTTTCTACTACCAAAAAAGACGGTGCAAAAATCACTATGTGAATTTTCCTGACCTGGTTATTCTTAGAATAAATGCAGCTGATTTCGGAAGTCAGCATAAACCGGATTTCACTCTGTGAATCTTTCAGCCGGTAAAGCCCTTCTTCAGCCGGTTCCAGTTTTTCTTTCAGATTTTTCAGCCATTCGGGATGGGTAAAATCGCCTGTTCCCAGGACTTTTATCCCTTTAATTTTTGCCCATTTATCCAAACCCTCCAGATCCATATCGCGGGAAGTTGCCCGCGAATATTTCGAATGTATATGAAAATCGGCGATGAATTGCATTAATTTCAATTTATCACTTTTGCAGCCAAATCAAAAACGGCTCAAAGCCGTTTAAAATTATTACTGTTTGTTCAGCAGTTTCGTACCTATGCCGGCAATCTGCATTCCGCCGAAAATCAGGATGAAAGCCAGGATTGACCACGATGCCAGATTCAAAGTTTTCGTGATGGCATCCGCCGGAATCAGATTCTTCAGCTGATTGCCAACCATATTTTCAAGCTGCGCTTCGGCGCCCGTTGCCTGCGAATTCCCGAAATTCACCTCCGAAATAGGAAAAATTTCCGGTATTGCACGCTTGTCCGTAAAAATATCGTAAGAAGAAACCAATGTCCAGATAATTATCCCGATCCCTATTGTTAATAATACCCACCCGACAATTTTGTTTGGCATATTTGTCTCTGATTATTTATACCATAAATTATCGGAGAAATAAAAAGGAGCTGTATTTTATACAGCTCCCGCTTGATTATCCGGCTGACTGACGGTTAATGAGGATGGTTAATTTTCCTTTGGCATTTCACGCAGAACTCATGCAAGGGGTTTTTCCGTAAGATCTTTTTGATGCCCAACCCGCATGAGCATTTCGCCGAGATGGTTCCCGCTTTGACTTGGTCTAGACGACGGTTGATCTTCTTCAGGTAGACATAGGCATCATTAATGCGGGTTTCTATTAGAGCTTTTGCCTCACATGAAGAATCGCAACGGTCCCTGATTTCGTCAACTGGAGGAGATATCGCCCTCTTTTCTGTGTAAAGACGCTCAATTTCCTCCTCCGTTTTTTCTCTCTCTTTCTCGAGCCTTTTTTGCATGTATTCGCGCAAATTGTCGTCTATTCCGTTCGCCATTCTACTCCTCACTTATATCCAATTATTTTCCCGAGTTATCCCTTTGTTAATGTTCTTGCCGATCTATTCCTCCTTCTTATCCATCAAAATACTGCCGCGACCGGCAGCATCGATTCCAAAATTACAAATCTCCGATTCAACTATACAATGATTTTACGTAATAATCAAGCCCTTATTCTTCTTTGATTATGTCGTCCAAATGCTCCATTGTATCCTCGGGAATCAGAGGACGCACACCGACTGGCGTTATACCCGGATATCTCCACGCACTTATGATCTTTATTTTCTTTTGTCTCTGTCCCCTGAATTTCCTTGTTATGGTCTGGTGCATCATCCATAATTCCGTCGGATGTTTTTTGGTTCCCGTCGGCTGCATTGCGGCAACGGTTCCAGGCGCTATTCCCTCTTCTTTCCTGCCCGGCCTTCGCAATACGGCAAGGACCCTCTTGTCGGAAAGGCGGTAATATCTCATTTTTTCCTTTGAGTGGTTGGTCCAGACGATCTTTTCCTTTAACTTGTTTAAATGAACCGGTATCATTTTGAAAAAATATTCGTTGTTAAGTGATGATATCTCAGTCTGTCTCTTTTCATCCATATCTGATAGAATTTTTCGCGCCATTCAGGTTTCCACAAGTTTATCTCCGGCAGAGTCAAGAATCCGTCCCTGTACCCCAAATAGCGGGTTTTAAACTGTGGGTGCAGATAAGCGACAACTGCGCAAACCAAAGCCGATTGCTGATGGGAAGAAACCTGGCAAGGTATGACAAAATCCGGCTGGAAATTTTGTTCCTTCAGGAATTGGAAAACGAAATCGTCAGGACATATTTTTTTTACGAAGGTGGTGAACGTTTCTATCAGATTTTTATCCAAAACAAAACCGGATTTCTTCAGTTTTTCGGCAAAATTCTGTCCGACTGCGGAAACTTCGGGCATCAAAATCGGAGGCAAGGGAGAAATCTTTTCTTCGCGGAAAGGTCGGGTGGACAGAAATTTTTCGTAAAGCCTCATCAACCCCTTCCCTTTCCCTTTTGTCAGGGGACCATCCGCGGCAATAACGCACGTTTCTGCCAGAAACGGCTTTATCGTTTTTAAAACTTCTACGTATTTCAAATCTCCACAGTATCTGCATTGGCTGTGAAAAAATCTGAGCCCTTCTTCAGTCTCTTCAAGAATGCACAAACCCGTTGTTTTTTTCGTCTTTCCGCCCAAATCTATTCCGATGAAAAATTTCCGTTTTGTTTCCATTTTTGTTCTATTCAGTAATTTTATCATCTCTTTACCAATAAAAAAACGGCGTTCTGTTTAACACCGTTTTTAAAAATTCCGCGCTCCCTTCAGCCACTCCGCATATTTGCAATCCTGGCTGTGCGGAGGAGGTGAAATCTTCCTCAGGGTCGCAACCGCATCGGAAAAAAGCTGGTAGACATCCGAGGGATCCGTATCGATTTCGTGAAGCTCTTTTTTGAAAGGCAGCCTGTCTTCAAATCCGTTTTTCTTGTCAACGATATAAAACGCCAGATATCCTTTTCTCGTCGTCAAAAATCCGTTTCTTTCCAGCAGGAAAGTATAGATATCCATCTGTATCTGAAATCTGTCGTAAACCGTGGGTACCGCGCTGCCCGTTGACTTATAATCCAGGGGCGCCAGTTTTCCGTCGGCAAATTCCAAAACATCGTCAACGGCCCCGAAAATAGTGGCTTCCAGATCGGTATCGTAGTATCTCAGCCCTTCGAAATTATTCCGCCACTGGTTCAATAAACTCTGATTGTGAAAAAGTTTTGCCGGAATGTGATGCGCAACCAATAAGGGATGGGGTTCGCCCTTGGCCCTGTAAACGTCAAACTCCTCTTTCAATAAAACATCAACTGCCGCGTTCAGGGCATAAGGATAAGGCTGAGGCCTTTTTATGCCCTTTCCTTTTTCAAGCCAAAAACAATGGGGGCATTCCAGAAATAAATTGAGAGAATTGGGCGAAACTTGTATCGGCATGATATTTAATCTTCTTTACCCCAATATGCGTCGGCTTCTTTTTCCATTTTATCCAGTCGCGTGTAATAATCCGTGAATTCATTCAGATGGGCGAGAGCTATCTTTCCGGTTATCAGGGGGTCGTCGTTCGTTACGTTCGTGTGCGGGTCTCTCAACCCGTGCTCCAGTTCGACATCCATACCCATTCTGAACTGTTCAATATTAAACTTCGACCAGTCGACACCAAGCTGCTCCCCGATTTGTTTTGCCTCTTCCGTTGTGAAACTTTTTTTAGGTTCCATGCGTTTATTTTACATTTTTAATGATTTGCTTGCAAAAAATTATCTGTTGTCGCCGCTTCCGTGAATCATCTTTCTTTCCTTACGGGACTGTAATTTTTCGATGTTAAATACGGCAATATCCTCGAAAGAAAGCCCAAGCTCCGTGGCAATCTGGGATAAATACCACAAGACGTCTCCAAGTTCCTTTTTCAGTTCCTCTTTTTTCTCGTCACTTACCTTCCCGGCATCGTCTCTCAGAATCTTTTTCACTTTTTCCGCCACCTCTCCGGATTCCCCGGTCAACCCCAGTGTCGGATAAACAAAATTATTGTCCATATCGGGATATACTGCCGTTTCTCTCGATTTTTTTTGGTATTCTTCGAATGTCATAATTTTTGAAAGTTAATTATATTAATTTAATAATCTTCCCTCCTTGTCTATTTCGCCGTTATATATCCTCGCTGAAGAAATGGGCTTTCCGTCTTCCGCCAAAACGAAATCTATTTTGACGATTTCTATCGGTTTTTTGTTTCTTTTTTCGCGCTCTTCATTTATTTCCAGCGCCGTTTTGTAGGTTTCGGGAGATACGACGATGTAATCGAAATCATTCTCCAGCGTAGGACCGAATTTGTCTTTTATCTCAAAAATTTCCGCCTTATATCCCAGTTCTTTTTCTATGAAATCTTTCAGTTCTCTTCCCCTGCTTCCGAATTCTACCACCTTTCTTCCTCTGCCTTCTTTTGCCATTTCGTCGGAAGTCAGGCCGATTTCCACCTTCCCAAGCTCGAAAGCTTTTCTTAACAGGGCCTTGTGGCCTTTGTGCAAAATATCGAAGGTTCCCCCCGCGATGACCTTTTTACCCTGTTCCATATTCTTATTGTACTGCGTCCGTCCGTAGCTCTCAAGAGCGAAGGAGGAACAAAAAATCGCCCGTAGGTGATTTTTTATAAAATCTTTTGGAATATCGGTCTTTAATCCCCGGAAAAAACTTTCAACAGCCGGGAGAGAATGAAAACGACGACGGCGTATCCCGCCATCGTCGCAATTGTCACGATTTCAACAAAATGCCCTTTCCAGAAAATATTCTGGAAAATGGAATTGAAAGGATAAACGACGATGTCGCTGTATTTATAAAGCAGGCTTACTACCGGAGTCGCGGGATTGGCTCCCAGGAATTTCAGCAGCAATCTCAAAAAAAGAAAGAATTCCAGCAGAAAAAACAGTTTTGCAACCAGAGAAGAAATCGCGGAAGATATCGAAGATATTATCCTCATCTTATTATTTGATTATACAAAATTTTGCCTGATTATCCTATCTTTTCCCGAATATTCCATACTTCGATACAACCTCCCTCATGAAAAGTGTCACCACTATTGAAACAAAAATCGCGATGTCGACGCTGTAAAACATCAACGCGTAGAATAAGGAAGCCCCCAGGAAAGAACTTAAAATATAATTTGAACCCGGTTTGAAAGAAAACGGGATATCTCCCATTATCGCATCGCGGAGTATCCCTCCCACACAGGCCGTTATCATCCCCAACAAAACGCAGGACAGAAATGATGTTGCCTCCGGCTGTGTATCGGCAAAAATATGATTGTAAGTTATGGAAACTCCGATGATGGAAAAAGCGGCCAAACCTATCGAATCAATGAATCTGAAAAAAGGAAATCTTTCCTTGAAAAAAGTGGGGACAAAAAAAGTTATAATGCTCCCGAGAATCGCGACAATTAAATATTTGTAATCGATCAGATAAAACAGCGGGGTCCGGTTTATGACCAAATCCCTTATTGTCCCCCCGCCGACCGCCGTAATTATTCCTAAAAAAACCACGCCAAATAAAGCCAGTTTTGCTTTTTTGGCCTTGAAAGCTCCGGTTATTGCGAAGGCAAGGGTGCCTAAAAGATCTAAAAAATACATGGAATTTATAGTCCCAGTTCCCGGGAAATTCCCTTCATGGCTTCAAGCCCTATTTTCACGAATTCTTCCAGTTTCAGTAAAATCAATTCTTCGCATTTTTTTATTATTTCGCGATTGACTCCCCTGGCAAATGCTTTTTCTCCGAACCGGTTTAAAACGTTCTCCGGCGTCAAATCGGCAATTTTCTTTGAGGGTAAAACCAAAGTTGCCGCAACAACAAGCCCCGTCAGAGGATCGGTCACATAAAGCACTTTTGCCATTAGAGTTTCGGGCGGAATGCCATGGGCTTCGTTGTGCGTTTTTACCGCTTCGGAAATATCTTTTTCCATTCCCAAATCCTCCAGCATTCTGGCGCCTAATAAAGAATGCGCCTGTGGATCATCTTTCGTCTTTTCATAGTCTATATCGTGCAGAAGTCCGGCTAATCCCCACTTTTCCTCGTCATCTTTGAAATTCCGCGCCAAAGCGCGCATTACGGCTTCAACGGCAAGACAATGCTTTATAAGATTCTGATTCTGGATATTCTGTTTTACTAACTCCAAACCTTCTTCTCTCGTCATATATTTCATTTTATCCGTTTGCCGAAGCCAAATCAAACAAAAAATATTAAAAAGGCGGTCCATGGGGGACCGCACTATATTTCGGATGATCAAGCTGTCGCGAAGAATCCTTCGGGATATTCCGGCCTTTTCCGGGGACACACCCCGAAATTGATTCCGTGCTTTTCTTGAAGCTGGCAAAGCAGCTTCCTCACTGAAGATTCCGGCCATTTGCGGATTTGCGGTAACAGCACAGCCAGCTGATCCAACCGTTCCCCATCCGTGGAACAATATTCGTTCAGCAACTTCTGCCACTCGCAGGCTTCTATTGCGTTTATCGCCCCTTCGATATCTTCATTTTCTGGCATACATCACCTCATCATCAAAAATATTCTTTGCTGGGGAGCCAGGGGAGATTTGAACTCGGGATATCTCGGCAAGCCGTTGTGGCCGTCGCGTTCTTTGCAGTAAGATTGAGGAATTACGCAACGGCATTCGAACTTATCCCCGCAAACATTGCAGTATTGTTTGCCCTGAGATATCGAATAGTATTGGCACACGCCTAAATCCAGATTGTACCGCTTGAGGTAAGCGCGTTGAAGATAGAAAACCAATTCCCGGAGGAAAAGAGGATTTCTCCAGCATCTGATTTGCGGCAATAAAGCCATAAGTATCCGATACCGGTCTTCAACACTTTCACCAGTCGCGATTTCCTTCTCCCATCCCTTCGCCTCAATGGTTTTTATTGCTTCCGCGACTTCATCCATCTCGACCTCCTAATTCTGCTACATTTGAAACAACTGCATATTAAATAACACAAAAATCATTATTTGTCAATTCTTCGCCAAAAGTCAATAAAAAGGGCTTACCTTGAAAGGTAAGCCACAAAGCCGACTAGGCCGATTAGGGCAAAAAATATTGCTATCACGGCGCAAAGTGCTAAATTGCCGAATCCCATCTTTTTCTTTTTTGTCATCATCTTTCCCTTCGCGCTTTTTACAGCGATGAGCAGAACATAGTCTTCAACCGGGCCAGGATGCCGGTCTTTTCCGGGAATTTAAGCATATTCTGGAAAGGCATTTCTCCGCGCTTTTCCATCTTTTCTTTCCATTTTTGCTCGGAGAATTCTTTCCCTCGGAAAACCTCCTTGGTTGTTCCGTTCGCGAAAAGGATGACAACTCTCGAAGACTTGGCGTTGCCGTCGAAGCTTTCGCCCTTGACCCATGGATTCTCGTCGGAAGTTTGGGTGATTATCCCGTCCACTTCTTTTGCCATATTCACCTCCTTTTGACGTTCTTCTCTTAGGAACTAGAATTCCTCCTTTAAAATATTATACCACGATATTTTGGAAAATTAACCCTTTTGATCTTCCCTTAATTGGCGATATGCGCCTTTTTCTCCCGCATATTCGCGCTTTTCATTCTTTTCAATCTTTTTTATCAACTCCGCATACGCATCCTTATCCAGCATCGTCAGCAATCCCAAAGAATAAATTATCAGATCAGTCACTTCTTCGGCCAATTCGTCTTCATTCGCCTTCCTGTAAGCCCTTACTGCCTCACCCAATTCTTCTGCCAGATACAAAAACTCCATACCCGCATCTTTGGTATTAAATCCCTTTTTGACTTTATTGTCCCAAATCCTTTTTTGGATTTCCTTTAAAGAAAATTCTTCCATATTTTAATACTACTGCGTCCACCCATGGCTCGCAAGCGAAGGAGGAACAAAAAACCGCCCTTTGAGGTAATCTCAGGGCGATTTTTTTTCGTTTTACAGAATAACTCTTAAATGCGGGTTACGTTTGTGGCTTTGAATCCTTTTTCAGAATCCACTTTTTCAAAAGACACTTTGTCTCCCACTTTCAATTCTTCGTATTTTACACCAGTGAGTTCATTGCCGTGAAAAAATAAATCCTTCTCTTCGCCCTCGATGGCGATAAATCCGAATCCTTTTTCTGTAAGAGTTTTAATTGTTCCTTCCATGTTCGTAGAAATTAAATTAATTCTAATGATGTTTTAAGGTTTTATCCTAAAGTTTAGTTCCCCGATAAACTCGACTAAATTTTTACCGGGTAACTATCTTGTTCAGTATTATAAAAAAACGATTATTCAATCAATGCTTTTTCCTTTTTTACAAAAGAAAAAAGTGACTGGGATTTTCACTCAAAATTGTACTTTTTCGAAGTGAAATCTCTCAACCACTTTTTGTGATTGGAAGGACTACCCTTCCAAGTTATGGAACGATATCCATGTCCGTAAGCCCGGACGACGGCTAAAATTGTAAGAAACTCTTACCTAACCACTATAGCATATAAACGGATAATATGTCAAGGGTTATTACCTCCGCCCCCCCGTTCTTCCTCTCCGGTACTTCTTGCTGGAATAAACCACTCTGGGTTTTGCAAATTGCAGAGCCGGAAATTCAGGAAGCGTGGATACGTCCAATTTTTTCCTGATCAGCCATTCTATCGCGCGGATTTCCCCCTGTTCTGACGGCATCACGAAAGAAATCGCATGGCCTTTCATACCCGCCCTGGCCGTCCTGCCTATCCGGTGGACATAGTCTTCCGCCTGAGAAGGCAGATCGTAATTTATGACCAATTCTATGCCGATTACATCAATCCCCCGCGCCACGATGTCGGTTGCCATGAGCACGCGGTATTCCCCGGTTTTGAAACCGTCCAGAGCGCTTTTTCTCTGCGCGAAAGTGCGGTTTGAATGTATTTCTGCCACTGAATGGCCCATTTCTTTTATTGCCCTCGCGATGCGGTGGGCTCCATATTTCGTTCTTGCGAATATAAGCGTGGATCCCGTATACTGGGCCAAAATCTTTTCCAGCAGATGTAATTTCGCTTCTTTGGCAACGATGAAAATGTCCTGGGAAACGCTGTCAACCGTCGTACCGGTAGGAGCTATTTCGACGCGGATGGGAAACTTCATATTTGCCGAAGCGATGCCCATGATTTCCGGAGAAATCGTAGCTGAAAAAAGCATCGTCTGGCGTTCTTTCGGAACAGATTTTAAAATTTCTTTTATTTGCGGCAAAAATCCCATATCCAGCATGCGGTCGGCTTCATCAAGGACCAGAATATTCACGTCTTTTAGGCTAACCGTTTTCTGGTGCAAATGGTCAATCAGGCGCCCGGGCGTCGCTATTACGATGTGAGGTTTTCTCCTGATGGCCTCTATTTGGGGCCTGATGGGCACTCCGCCGATTAAAACTGCTGTTCTTAGGCCGAGAGAGCTTCCTACCTTGTGGAGTTCCTCGTTGATCTGCAGAGCCAGCTCGCGGGTCGGCAAAAGCACCAGTCCCAGGCCCTTGGTGCTTGCCAGGCGCTGGATCATCGGAATGCCAAAAGCTAAAGTCTTGCCCGTACCCGTCTGAGCGACTCCCACTATGTCTTTCCCCTCAATGACAATAGGTATCGATTGCAGCTGGATAGGAGTCGGCGTCACATAATGGATCTTCTTTAAAATCTCAAGAATCCCGGGAGCTATCCCGAGACCGTAAAAATCTGATTTCTGTTGTTGGTTTGTGTTGCTCATTTAAATAATTTTATCCTTGCTTTTGTTTCGTTATATCACGCAAAATCTCCTCAACCTTCTTTATACTTTCGTCGTCGATTATGGATATCGGGATCACTTCCTTGTTTATTCCCTTCATATCGCTTATCTTTTCCTTGATCTCTTTTTCGGAAAGCAAATCGGATTTGCTCAAAAAAACATATTCTTGTTTTTCCAGCAGTGCTTTTCCGAATTTTCCCAATTCGTTCCTGATTGTCTCATAGTCAGAAACGGGATTTACCGATTCCGCGGAAATGAAATGGAAAATAGATTTAGTCCGCTCAATGTGTCGCAAAAACTTGATGCCGAGCCCTTTGCCTCCGGAAGCCCCTTCAATTAATCCGGGAATGTCAGCCAATATTAATTCATAATAAACTCCGAGATTCGGGGAAAGCGTGGTAAACGGATAATTGGCCACCTTGCTTTTAGCATTTGTCAGCCGATTGAGCAAGCTCGATTTGCCTGTATTGGGAAGCCCCACAAATCCTACGTCGGCAATCAATTTCAGTTCCAGCCTCAAAGTATATTCCTCCCCCGGCAGCCCCTCTTGGAATTCCAATGGAGTGACATTAGTGGATGAACGAAAAAAATAGTTTCCCTTTCCGCCGCGGCCTCCCTCTGCCATAGGAAAACGCTTCCCCACGGAAACGACTTCAAAATCTCTGCCTGTCGATAAATTATGGACTATTGTACCGACCGGCACCCGCAAGACAAGATCTTTGCCCCCGGCGCCGTCATAAAGCTTGCTTCTTCCGTTTTCTCCGTCTTCCGCAGCCATATTTTTCCTGTAGCGGAACTGGCCCAACGCCCCCAAATCAGTCACTCCTTCAATATAAACATTGCCGCCTCTTCCGCCATTGGACCCGACCGGGCCCAAACTCATCTTTGTCTTGTTAAAAGCAGCCACGCCGCGGCCTCCATGTCCCGCCTTCACTTTGATTGTAACGTCATCAATAAACATGTTTTTGTATAACTCATTCTAACACTATTCACCCAGGTCGATAATTTCGTCTATTTTTATCTGGTTTACGAATTCCGGAATGTGGCTGACCAGGATCATGGCTCCCTCGTATTTATTCAATGCCAAAGCGATAACGGGCAAATGGCGGAAATTTATATGGTTGGTCGGCTCGTCCAAAATCAAAAGCCCGGGTTTTTGGAGGACAAGCCTTGCAAAAGACACGAGCCCTTTCTGCCCTTCTGATAAACTGTCTATCTTTGAATACATCAAATCCCCTGTTATCAGAAATCCTGCCGCAAGAGAACGAAGATTTTCTTCGGATATATTTCCCGCAACCGAGCTCAAAGAATGGTAAACCGTATCTTCAAAATCAAGAGTGGAAAAATCCTGGCGATAATATCCCACTTTAACGTTCGGGGCGATCTTGGCTCCCTTTGCCTTTCCAAAAACAAGAGATTCCAGCAAAGTTGTCTTGCCGATGCCGTTGGGCCCGGCCAAAAGCAGACGCTCTCTCTTTCTCAAGGAAATATTCGCCTCCCTCCTGACCGACTTGTTGCCTTTCATCACGGAAAAAGAAGTTATGTTTAAAATCTCTCCTCCGATATCTTCCTGTACCGGAATGAAAAATTGTCTGATGGTTTTGTCCTCTTTCCTTACATCCACTTTTGCTTCCTCCATCTCTTTTGCTTTTTCCCGCATCTTTTTTGCCAAAAACCTGAGGTGTCCTCCTTTGTGGGAAAAATAATTGGCCTTTTCTTTTTTCTCTTCGATCTGTTTTTCCAGTTGCGCGTTTTTCCTGTTCTCCCTTTCCATTCTTGCGGAAATCTCGACAAGCAGATCGAAATAATTACCGACATACTGTTCAACTTTTCTGGTAAAAACATCCAGGTAAAGGACTCCCTGAGTGAAGGCATTCAAAAACTCTGCGTCATGCGAAATGACAATGCACGTTTTTTTATAATCAATCAGGAATTTTGTAAGATGTTCTATCCCGGCCCGATCCAGGTTATTCGTCGGCTCGTCTAAAAGCAGCAAGTCGGGATTCCGGATGATTGCCGATGCCAGGAGGAGTCTCGCCTGCTGGCCGCCCGAAAAAGACTTTATGGTCCGGTCATGATCAGCCGAAAGGTTTACTATCTCCAAAACCCTGTCTATTTTCGGATCAATGTCGTATTCTTTTTCTTTGAAACATTTCTGGAAAAAATCACGGAGCGTAAACCCCATCATGCCCCTGGAAATCACCTGTTTTGCCTGGGCAACCGTAACGCCATTTACAACATTTACCGCTCCGGAATTAGATTCGAGGCCGCCCGTAATAAGATTAAAAATAGTGCTTTTCCCGGAACCGTTCTGGCCCATCAAAGCGATCTTTGATCCGCATCTCACGGAAAAATCAACCTCATCCAATATGGGTTTGTTCGGTCCATGCGAAAAGGACACTTTATTGAATCTCAGTATGACTTCTCCGTTGTTCATAAAAAATCGTTAAAACCATCTTACTTTAACACTTTTACCGAAAAAATCAAGATAAAAAGGGCCCTATTAGGAGGAACCCTTTCTTTAGATTGGTCGATCTCTCTTTGGCCTAAGTCGCCCTGCCGGAACCTGCAAATTCTATTTTTTGTGCGCTTTCCGGTATAACATTCTTGGATATCCCATTTCTCTTTTTACTTCGTATTTAATATCCAAACTGTCTAATAAATCCTGGCAGGCCTTCCTGGTTTTGTCTATGCCTCCGAAATCTTTTTTTGCTTCAACTTCCATAAAATTACCTAAACCCTTAACTTGGTCCAATGTCACTTCAAAATCCTTGAAATTGAAATATTTGCGCGTTTTGTTTACGGTAACTTTGAGAATAAGTCCTATTTTCTTGAAGATTTCTTCAACAATCTCCGGTTTTTCAACTATAGTTTCGTATTCGTCGGCCGCCCTCAGCCAGCCATTTCTGCCAAAATGCACATAAGTATAATTCAAATGGTTTTTGCCTTTTTCATATCGAACCCTTAAATATTCAATCGGCTGCGGCTCATTGGTAAAAAAATTCTTCCGGGGAAGAACAAAATACTTATCAACCTGATTTCTGGTTTTAACGAATCTCCCCGCCTTTTTTAGTTTCTTTTCCGCCTCCTTCGGATTCTTTATCATGGCTTGGATCTCAACTTCAACATTTTTCATATTTTTTTAGTTACTTTAGATTTTGCCTTCTTGATTTCCGCCGGTTTTTCCAATAATAAACCTTTGTACAATTTGTATAAGAATGGAATTACTCCGCAGTCTTTGCACTTTCCCCAATTGCATCTGCCTTTATTCTTTTTTGAAAGCAACACGCAAAGCTTGATCTCTCTGTCGAAAACTTTTTTATTAATTTGATTTCTCATAGTTATTCAAACTTTTTAAATTC
>JAZDIT010000028.1:0-2847 GCA_043804755.1 Patescibacteria group bacterium
AGCTATCGTTTTTTCTTCGCTGGCCGGTTGTGAAAACAAGCTGAAAACCGCCGATACGACAAAAAGTATCAACAAAACAAAAACCAAATTTTTAAAAAGATTTCGCATAAGATTTATTGTGAATATACTCTAGAATAACAGGAAAAAACTAAAAAATCAAGAAAAATCCCTGCCTGATTTTAAGCAGGAAAAAAGCAATAAAAACCTATTAAGACTGATTTTCGCGGAGAATCGTAGATAATACGGTAATTAATTCTCCGGCAACAGGTTCTATCTCCGAGGAAGATTTGGCTATAGAACGGGGGAAGATAAGCTTAAAGAGACTTGGTACATTATCAATAACAGGTTTTCCAAAGCGGGGCATTGAATCAATCATAAGAAATTCCGAGTCATTTCGCAGTTCCCAAAGGAATGCTCCAGGTCTTTCATAAACAAGCTTTTTATTTTCCTCATCATAAGAATAGATGCCTGCTTTCAAGGGTATTTTCATTTCTTTGATCCCGGTCGGTCTTAAAAATATCGTAGATAACGGAAGTCTTTCCTTCAGTTTTGCGTTCACCATTTCAAAATCAAAATCTTCTTTTATTTTGAGTTGTGCCATAAGGTGGAAAAAATCCATTGGGGGAGTTTTGCCGAGGGAGCTTATCATCAAAGAATACACCGGGAAAGCATCCGTAAAAAAAGAATTGAATTCCATCGGAATTATATTTTTTATTGTTTTGTCGTAAATAAAATTAACGCCAAAAACTCCTGCGAATCCTTTTTGGGAAAGGAAGTTGCCTATCTTCTCAGTGATTTGTTGGGCTTTCGTTTCTATTTGTTGATCCCATGGTTGGTATTTCCAGTCATATCCCAAAAATATTCCTGAAGGGGGTTCTCCGTGAAGAACCTCCGGAACGTCAATAAAGTGTAATTGGAGTGGAGAAGTGAGGACGCCGAGATGCGTGACACACCCCACTATTGAAGCGGATATCCCGTCTAAAACGGGAGAAACCTGAATTTCTTTAAATTCAGCATCACGAGACAAGGCAAAAAGCATGTCTTCCCAATCAAATTTATCTTGGATAGTAAAGGAACTTTGTTCGATGACGTTTTCGGCATATATTCTTTTTACTGAAAAATTTTGCCATGGAGGATTGTATAAATCGGCAAAGTTTTTGGAGAGGAAATCCTCTTTTGAGAATCGCAATATTTCAAGGTGGGGAAGATCCATTTCTTTTAATGTTTTGGCAAAATCAGCCGGGAGAAGCAAATCTTCGAAACTTTCAGGGCTGTTTCCTATCCATTCAATATGTTGGTTCTCCAATTTCTTGACGATATCAGGTGTCGTGCGATGAAGCATAAGCCTAAAAGGATGTCGTCTTGATTTCAAAAACGCTTGGAAACCGTAATTCCCAAGCAAGTAGCTTGCAGTATGGACTTTCTGCGCGGCTTTTGGAAATTTTTCCTCGAGGCAGAAGATTTTCGCATACGGACGAAGCACGTCTATATCCGCCGTATCTTTTGCCGAGTAAATAATGTAATTGCGTAAAAAAAGAGCCGGGATGATCCTAGGATAAGGGATTATTCCGAAACCGACAATCGTTTTTTCCTCCATTTTCTGCAAAATATAAGGAAGGTTCGGGACAAGATTTTTCCAAGATTTGTAGAAATCGGGATTCATTGTTCTATTATAATTAGAAATTTCAAAATAAAAAATATTTAATGAAGAAGGGTCCGGGAGAGAATTGTCCTTTCTCCCGGACCCTTTATGTCGGTCTAAGCAGGTAAGCAGGATTTTACCCGCCTTAGTTGTCCGGTTTCTGGTGTTTCGCCCTTTGGCCTGTAATAGACTGGCTGCATTGGTGCCAGTACTACCAATCCATCCCTTGGGGGAAGATTTCTGAAGTGGACGAAGAATCGTTCTCCGTCCTCTCCGAGGATCAATCCCGTCCCGGTGATTAGATTAAAGAAGAGGATGTTCCCCCTCCTCCACCCCGCCTTTTCGGGAGGCAGGGAAGACGACCATTTGACAGCTTCGTGTTTCTCCGTCTTCCCTCCCACGGAGGTGTAGACCTCAGTCGCTATCGTCCCAGCCAGGCGGATTACCTCTTCCTTGTCCAGATCAATCAACTTAAAGTTGCTTCCTGGGTAGGAATGCTCGGGGTCGGCTGGGGTATATTCTATTCCACTCCCAGAGAACCCGATCCATCCCCGCCAGATTTTTTGGATAGTGACAAAGAAAGCACCTCCGCGCGTTGCGAGACCCACTTGGGTCTCACAGAATTCCCCGGTTCCCTGGAGAGCGACAATGTCTACATTGTCGTTGGGTTCCTCCCGAGTGTGGGGAATTCCATTCTGCCATGCGACCGGAACTTCGAGAAAGAAAGTTCCAGACTCGATTGTGTAAGCCTTCGTCCCCTTTATGGCGAAGATTGTCCCATCGTCATCACCCTTGCCCTTGGTAATCCGCAGGGTTATTTTGTTCGGGTGATTGGGAACTATCAGCTTCTTCCAGCATCCCCCCAGTACTCTTCCCCGTTCAGTTTCTTCGTACCCTATAGCTTTTACCTTTAACCCGTATCCTTCCACAGATACCTCCTTCGATATATAAAATTTCCTGCTTTATTATCTTACAATATATTCGTTATTTTGTCAATGGCGGTCGAGAATCAAAAACGGCGGAAAATTCCGCCGTTTCTTTCCAAAATTTTATTTTTTTTCGACCAGTTTTAAGCTCATTCGGTGCTCTTCGGGCCTTATTTCCAAAATTTCGAAATCGTAAGTGTCTCCCACTTTCAGGACTTCTTCCATTTTGGCCTTGGTGCCGAATTCAGAAATATGGCAGAGCCCCTGGATCTTCGAAGT
>JAZDIT010000029.1:0-5122 GCA_043804755.1 Patescibacteria group bacterium
TCCACAAATGCGGCGACTGGTGCGACAACCATTCCCAACAGGAAAACCGTGATTATCATCCTGTTTGATTCCGGGTGTGAATCCTTTTTTAAATAGTAAAAAAGCCAGATTAATCCGGGAGCGACAGAAAGAATGATTAAATATATTGGGTAAGACATACTAGATTGGCCAGTTCTCGATCATCAAAGCCTGTTTTTTGTTTTTTATCGGCAGATTTTGATAAATTTCCTCGGTAGCGAAAGGAATAAAAGGATGTAGAATTTTAAGAGAATTAATCAGGACATAAAATAAGACATTCTGACTTTCTTTGTTGTTTTGTTTTTTTGAAGATTCTATATAGACATCACAAAAATCATGCCAGAAAAATTCATAGATTGCATGCGTTGCCTGCCCAAATTCAAAATTTTCCAAAGCCTTATTTATTGAATTTACGGTTTCACCAAATTTTTTCATAATTTCTTTATCTACTCCCGTCAATTTTTTTAATTTTTTAACCTCCGTTTCATCCATAATTTCCAATCCATTATTCCCAGCCTGCATTAACGCAAACCGTGTCGCATTCCATACCTTATTGCAGAATTTCCTGCCCATTATTATATTGTCTTCCGTAAATTTGATATCCTGTCCGCCCATAACCTGGTATGCGATGCCGAATCTTGTCGCATCGGCTCCGTATTTTTCGATCAACCCTATCGGGTCAATTCCCGTGCCGAGAGATTTTGACATTCTTTTTCCTTCTTTGGTCAATACGGTTGGGTGTATATAGACATGTCCAAAGGGGATGTTTTTCATAAATTCCATTCCGGAAACAATCAGACATGTCACCCATAAATTAATGATATCTCTTGCCGTGCTCAAGACACTTGTCGGATAAAAATCCTTCAAGTCTTTGGTTTTTTCCGGCCAGCCGAGTGTTGCAAACGGCCACAATGCCGAAGAAAACCACGTATCAAGAACATCTTCTGACCCTTTAACGGGAATTTTGTGCCCCCACCAAATCTGTCGAGATATACACCAGTCCTTTACATCATCCAGCCAGTCAAAATAGGGTTTCTCGAAATTTTCCGGATGGAATTTTATTTTTTCCTTTTTTACCGGATCTTTTGCGAGTTTCGCCAGTTCATCCATTTTCAGGAACCACTGTTCTGAGGGAATCAGCTCTATTGTTGCATTACACCGGTAGCATTTCGGCACTTGGTGTACGTAATCTTCTACTTTTTTCAGGAGACCCAGATTTTGTAATTCTTCCACTACTTTTTGTCTGGCTTCAACGACCGGAAGGCCACGGTAGGGTGTCGGAACTTCATTTGTCATAAATCCCTTTTCATCAATGACCTGTTTTATATCAAGGCTGTGTCTCGTTCCGATTTCCGCATCGATCAAGGAATGAGCCGGCGTGACTTTCAGAGCCCCGGTTCCGAATTCGGGGTCTATCAACCTCTCCGCGATTATCGGGATTTCCGTATTTGCTAGCGGTAAAACCGCTTTTTTTCCGACTATCTCTGAATATCTTTTGTCTTTTGGGTTTACCGCGACAGCCGTATCTCCAAGCATTGTTTCGGGTCTGGTCGTTGCAACAGTTATGTAATCCGGAGTTTTTCCTTTTTCATTTGGATTCTTGACCAAAGGATATTTTATATACCACAGGTTTCCTTTTTCTTCTTTGAATTCGATTTCCAAATCGGAAAGCGATGTTTGGCACCGCGGACACCAATTGACGACGCGTCTGCCTCGGTAAATCCAGCCCTTTTTATAATAATGCAAAAATGCGGTTTTAACCGCTTCGGAATATCCGGCATCCATTGTGAATCTCGTTCTTGACCAGTCCATCGAAGAGCCGAGTTTTTTGAATTGTCCGAGAATTATATTCCCGTATTTTTCTTTCCATTGCCAGACTCTTTCTACGAATTCTTCACGGCCCAAGTCAAAACGGGAAATGCCTTCTTTCCTCAACTCTTTTTCGACTACGTTTTGGGTTGCGATTCCCGCGTGATCGGTGCCCGGAAGCCAGAGAGTTTTAAATCCCTGCATCCTTTTCCAGCGTATTAAAATATCCTGGACGGTCGCATTCAGCGCGTGTCCCATGTGCAGTGTTCCGGTTACATTTGGCGGCGGCACGACAATCGCGAAAGTTTTCTTTCTTTTGCCCGGCAGGTTGTCGGGATTAAAAAAACCGCTCTCTTGCCAAAGATTATAAATTTTATCTTCTACCTGTTTTGGATCGTATATTTTAGAAAGCTCCATTTATATATTCTAACCTCAAATCAGTGTATATAACAAATTGTTATATACACAACGCGCCTATATCAAATGAGCTTGTTATAGGCGCAGATTGGCATCGGCTTCAATATCTTTTACGCTCCTCAGATCGTTTTTCGTACGGTGGTAATAGGCAGCTATTGCCGCCATTACCGCGTTATCAGTGCATAAAATCTGATCGGGGACCAGAAAATTGACCTTTAAATTATCTTTTTTTATTTTCGATTTGAATTGTTTCCGCAGCTCTTCGTTCGCCGTAACTCCTCCACCCAAAATCAAAGATTTTGCTTTGAAATCTTTTATTGTCTTGATTGTCTTGTGAATCAAAACATCAATAATCGCCTGCTGGGCTTCCACGCACATTTTTTGTATGTATGTAGGGGATTTACTGACACTTTTTGGCCTTTTTTTGAAATCGTAAAGCACCGCGGTTTTTAATCCCGAAAAGCTGAAATCGTAATTTTTATGCGCCATCATGGGTCTCGGTAATTTTATCGGAAGTGAAATCCTCGGCGTTTTCATTTTCGCTATTTTGGAGATTATCGGACCGCCGGGATATCCCAGTCCTAGAATTCTCGCGACCTTGTCGAAACATTCGCCCGCAGCATCGTCTCTCGTTTCTCCCAATATTTGGTATTGGCCGAAATCCTTTATAAGAATTAATTGGGTGTGGCCTCCAGAAACGATAAGCGAAATTGCTGGGAATATCTTTTTTTCTTTTTTCTCACGGATGAAATTGGCGAGTATGTGGGCCTCTATATGATTTACGGGAACCAAGGAGACTTTTAATTTTTTAGCCATTTCTTTTGCAAAATTTATTCCCACCCACAAGCAAGGTTCAAGCCCCGGCCCCACGGTAACTCCGATTAAATCTATTTTGGGATTTCCGGCCTCTTTAAGCGCTTCTTTAAAAACCAAAGGCAAGTTTTTTTCATGTTCCCTTTTTGCGAGAGAAGGAAAAACCCCTCCCCATTTTTCATGGATTTTTACCTGAGAGGAAATGATATTCGATAAAATTTTGAACTTGGGTGTTTTTTTCCCCGAGATATTTAAAACTGCGACTGATGTGTCATCACAGGAAGTTTCAATAGCGAGAATAATCATATTTATTGCGGCCCCAACCGGATTTGAACCGGTGTTATCGGGATGAAAACCCGGTGTCCTAACCAGGCTAGACGATGGGGCCCTATACCTCGCTCGTAGCGAGGTCGGGCTCGACGAAATTTCTTTTGAAATTTCGTATAGAGCCAATATGTTGTAGCGTTATTTTATCTTAAAAATTGTCCTTCGACAAGAGCTCAGGACAATTCTGAGTTTATCGAATGAATTGAAAAAAATCAAGAAAAAATGATAAGATGATTGCAATGATTATTCTTGCCATTGAAACTTCTTGCGACGATACCTGCATAGCGATATTAAAATCCAAAATGAATGGGAATAATTTTGAAATTCTTTCAAATATTGTTTCCTCGCAAGTAAAACTCCATGCAAAATACGGGGGAGTTTTTCCTTCTCTGGCTAAAAGAGAACATCAAAAAAATTTGCCTATGGTTTTAAGGAAGGCCGTGAGAGAGGCGAAAAATCCCAAAATTGATGCGATAGCCGCAACTGTGGGGCCGGGATTGGAGCCCTGTTTGTGGACGGGGATAAATTTTGCCAAAGAATTGGCAGAGAAGATGAATTTACCGATCGTCCCGGTAAACCATATCGAAGCCCACATAATCGCGAACTTTGTTCGCGAAAATCCGAAATCCGAAACACGAAATCCGAAACTCTTTCCTGCTGTCTGTTTGGTGGTTTCCGGCGGGCATACGCAGCTTATTTTGATGACAGGAATCGGGAAATACCGGATTTTAGGCGAAACAAGAGATGACGCCGCCGGAGAATGCTTTGACAAAATAGCAAGAATCCTTGGACTTGGATACCCGGGAGGGCCAGCCATTGCGCGGTACGCCGCGCAATGGAAATTCGAAATTCGAAGCACGAAATCCGAAATACGCTTACCTAGACCCATGTTGAACACAAAAGATTATGATTTTTCTTTTTCCGGATTAAAGACGGCCGTACTTTATCTGGTAAAAAACCTGAAGTTGGAAAAAAAATTAACCAAAAAGATGGTTCAAGAAATTTGTTTTGAATCGCAGCAATCGATAATTGACGTTTTAATCAAAAAAACAATGAAAGCGGCTAAAGATTATAAAGCCAAAACCATAATTTTAGGCGGAGGAGTGGCCGCCAATGCAGAGTTAAAAAAACAATTCAAAGAAAAAATTCAAAGAGAAATTCCATATTCTAAATTCTACATTCCAGATTCTCAATTTTGCACCGACAATGCGGTAATGACGGCAACGGCTGCTTATTTTCAATGGTTAAGGAAAAAAACTAAAGGTTGGAAAAAAATGATTGCTAATGCTAATCTAAGAATAGATGAGCTACGACCCTAAACAAGTTGAAGGCAAAATTTATCAACTCTGGCAAAAGAGCGGTTTTTTTAATCCGGACAATCTGCCCCTGCCTACCGGCAGGCAGGCGGGAAAAAGAAAAAAATCATTTACTATTATAATGCCTCCAACCAATGCCAACGGCTCCCTGCACGCCGGCCACGGCTTGGTTTTAACCATAGAAGACATTATGACTCGCTATAAAAGAATGCAAGGGTTTAAAACCTTATGGCTGCCCGGGCTGGATCATGCCGGCTTTGAAACCCAAGTGGTTTACGAAAAAAAGCTGGAAAAAGAAGGCCGCTCGCGATTTCAAATGAAACCGGGAGAACTATATAAAGAAATCTGGGAGTTCACTCAAAACAATAAAAAAATATCGAGGACCAAACAAGAAAAATAGGGGCCTCTTGCGACTGGTCAAG
>JAZDIT010000030.1:0-27647 GCA_043804755.1 Patescibacteria group bacterium
ATTTCCAGCCCGACCTCTTGAAAATTTATCCCTGCGCACTTTTGAAAAAAACTCCTCTCTACAAATTATGGAAAAAGAAAAAATACAAACCCTATCCGGCATCGCAACTGATAAATCTGATAAAAGCAATCAAAAAGAAAACACCCCGCTACGTCAGAATTCAGAGAATTGCCAGAGATATACCTTCGCAAAGCATAATTTCAGGTCCTGCCAAGATATCGAACATACGACAGCTTATTGCGGAACAGTCCGAAAAGGAAAATTGGAAATGCAATTGTATCAGGTGCCGTGAAGTGAAAAGCAGATATGCGGGAGAAAAACCCAGCCTTTTCCGGCAAGATTACGCAGCTTCCGGCGGAAAAGAAATATTTTTGAGTTTTGAGAATAAAAAAAGAGATAAGCTTTACAGCTTGCTGAGATTGAGGATAACCAAAGAGCAATTTCTTCCCGTTTTGAAAGATTCCGCGTTGATCCGAGAACTCCATACTTTCGGCCAGTTGATTCCTGTTTCGAAAAATAGTTCTTTTGTCCAGCACAAAGGACTGGGGAAAAAATTGGTTAAAACCGCTGAAAGAATAACGAGAAAAGAGTTCGGCCTGGATAAAATCGCCGTAATTTCCGGCGTGGGAGTAAGGGGTTATTTCAGAAACCTGGGCTATAAGTTGAAAGACAGCTACATGGTCAAAATTTTATGGCCCGCAGTTTTTTGAAATCTTTCTCTAAGATCTTTTTGAATTTCACGAATCTTATTCCGGCGGCGGGATGATAGCTGATGAAAAAATCCCGGCTGTCCTTTTTCATTATCTTCCCCCGAAATTGCCCCATCTTTTTGCCCGGGAAAAATACGGAAAAAGCCACATCCCCCAGAAGGATTATCCTCCTAGGGTTTATAATATTTATCTGCTTTTTTAGATAAGGCAGGGATGCGGCGATTTCTTTTTCCGACGGCTTCCTGTTTCCCGGAGGGAAACATTTGGCGACAGAAGTTATAAAAACCTTTTCTCTTTTTATCCCCGCAATTTCCAACAACCAGGTAAGCAATTTCCCGGCACGACCGATAAACGGCCTTCCGGTTCTGTCCTCTTCCCTTCCTGGCGCCTGACCTATTGCCATGATTCTGGCATTTGCCGGACCTTCTCCGGGAACGGCATTCTTTCTTTCCTTGTACAGAAGGCATTTTCTGCAATTCCTTATTTCTTTATTCAGTTTTTCAAGTTCTTTTTCTTTGTCCATTGAATTATAGTATAATGGAAATACGATATATAAAAGTCGATATTAAAATCCAAAAAATTTATGCCATTACTCTTAATTATCGCACTATTTTTATTTATAGTCTTCGGGCTCGGAGGCCTGAGGATCCTCAACCAATATGAGAAGGGGGTCACGCTGACTCTCGGGAAATATACTTCGACAAAAGAACCCGGCCTCCGATGGATATTCGTCGGGTTCCAGAAAATGATGAAAGTTGATATGAGAATAACAACGGAAGACATTCCCCGACAGGAAGCCATAACAAAAGATAATGTTCCCGTAGGAATAAACGCCGTCGTATATTTTAAGGTTGAAAGAGCTGAGGATGCGATTTTGAAAGTTGAAAATTACAAATATGCCGTATCTCAATACGCTTTGGCGGCCCTGAGGGACATCATTGGAGGAGTGGAACTTGATACCCTTCTGACGGAAAGAGACCGGCTGGCGGCTGAAATAAAGCAGGTTGTGGACGCTGAGACCGCAGCCTGGGGAGTGGATGTGACCGCAATTAAGATGCAGGACATCGAACTGCCTGCTTCAATGAAACGGGCTATGGCGGCCCAAGCCGAAGCGGAAAGAGAAAAGAGAGCCATCATTATCAAGGCTGAAGGAGAAATAAAAGCCGCGGAAAATTTACAGAAAGCGGCCGGACTTTTGGGAGCAGTTTCCGGAGGTTTATCTTTGCGGACTCTCGGAACGATAGATAAACTGCAACCCGATCCGTCGAAAACCGTGATATTCGCCCTTCCGGTGGAAATCCTTGAAGGATTCAAAGCGATGGCCGCCGGAAAGAAGAAAGAATAATATTCTGTTTCCAAAACAAAAATCCCCGTGCGGGGATTTTTGTTTTGTTTAAACCACTTCTTTTAAAAATTCTTCGGCTATCTTCGCAGTTTCCGCAGTGCTTTGGTAAAATGATTTCCAGACGATTACGATATCCGCATCATTGAAAACTGCTCTCTGGACTTCCTGGAAAGTGTCTCCGCCGGCAACCGCAATCATGATATCGTACTCTCCTTTTATCCTCTGGATTTCGTGGAAAGGAATTTCACTTTCGGGATTGAAAGTTTCCTCATCCACTCCCCTATGGAGGATCACGACTTCCGGCGGTTCCTTCAGCTGGCGAAGAATATTCAGGGGGAATTCGACATTCATCATATCTATCATCGCATCCAAATTATTTTTTTTGCAATTTTCGATGAAAGCGTCTATGGTTTCTATCGGCGCCTGGCCCAGACAAACGGCGGCATCGGCACCTGCGGATTTTGCCAATTTTACTTCGGTTTCACCTCTGTCCATGCATTTCAAATCGGCAACTATATACGGGTTAAAAATATTTTTATCCTTAACCGGCTGCGCAATTTCCCGTTTCCTTTTTTGTTCAATTAATTTCAACAACAAATTCATCAGCAAAGAACTGCTTTTGAACCCAGTGGTTTTAGGAACTTCGGGAATGCCGAAAATTTTCATTTCCCACCAATTCCGTATCTGTTTTATCCCTTCCAACCCATACCTTTTAATCAGAGGGGTTCCGGCTTCGATTATAATTCTTTTGTCGGAAGGTATCTGGTCTATGATCAATTTGGCATCCTTTAAGGTGCCGTTTAAAGCGATCTGAAGATATTTTTGTTTGTTGTTCAGCATTTAATTATCTTTTTATTCTTATCAGCCCGCTGCAGGGAACTATTTCGATTCCCTTTTTCTCAAGTTCGTCCAGAAATAGATTAACGCCCAGCGAATCGGAGGACATATGTCCGGCGATGACGACATTTATGTTCGCCGCTTCCGCCTCTTTCTTGTGCTCTTCGGAAACATGCATTCCGACAACCGTTCCTATCCCGGACTGCGCCATTTTCTCATAGAGTTTCGGCGAACCCTCAGTTCCTCCCGTTATCTCGGTCAAAGCGATTTTCCCGCAGTGATTATTCGGGCTTCCGACGAAAATCTTCGGCCCCGCGCCTATTTTCCCCGCTTCCTTGTATTCGGGAACTTCTCTCAACAAATCCATCAAATCTTCTATCCTGTCCAGCTTCTCCTTTTCAACCTTTCCCTTCAGAAAATTTGCGGCTAGGTTATCACAAGGAGTATGAAGACACATAAGATTGATCTTTAGCAGTTTCGCGGCATCAACGGAACGCTGATGATTGGCCGCATCTACTCCCCTGGCGACTTCGGAGATTTTTTCCTTCATCAAACCCTCGGCGATGTTTATCGGCACTCCATACATATTTAGAACGTCGCACTGGAGTTCCATCACATCTGCCAGATGAGCCAAGCCTTTGCCGAGCGGATGATGGGATATAACCAGATCAATTCCTCCCAATCGGCCGGCCATCAGGATTTCAGCCGGAGAAATGTCTATCCCGACCAAAACTTTTTTGATTTCCTTGTCTTCGGCGATATTTAAAATCCAGCTGTCCGGGAAAGGATTTTTCAGGTCATCGATATCGAATTCCTTTTTCTCTTCCCCATGAAGTTTCTCATATTGCCCTCTTTTTCTCTCCAAGTCATCTTCTATTCCCTTTCTCCCACGGAAATCAGCATCCACCCCCATATTTATCGCAAGATCGTATATTTCTTTTATTTTCATAGTTTATAAATTTTAGTTTTTATTTATTTTATCGAATTCTTCTTTTGCTATTTCTCTGTCATCCCAGGGTATTTTTTTACCGCCTTGGATACACAACCATGGCTCGCAACCCTTGCCGGTGATAATGACGACATCGTTTTTTTCCGCTGATTTTATAGCATGACCTATGGCCTCTCTCCTGTCTAACACTTTTTCTTCCTTACCGCCCGTTCCTTCCGCCACCTGCTCTATAATTTTTGACGGATTTTCATCGTAGGGATCTTCGTTCGTAAGTATTATTTTATCACAGTATTCTGCCGCAATTTTCCCCAAAACGGGCCTTTTCCATTTATCTCTGCCACCCCCGCATGCGCCCAGTACGCAGATCATTTTCCCGTTTGCCGGTTTTAATGTCTGATAAACCTTTTCAAGGGCATTCGGGGTAAATGCGTAATCGACAACAACTTTGGGCGAAGAGATAATCTCTTCCATCCTTCCGGGCATGGTTTCTATTTTTCCAACCGCCTTTTCGCAAATTTCTTTGGTAATTCCCTGAGAAATTCCCACGCAGATTGCGGCCAGAGCGTTGTAAACATTGAAGTTCCCGGATAATTTGAGACCAAAGTGCGTATTCTGGGTGTTTATGTCCCCTTGGTTTAAACCGTAGGTATATTTTTTCTTTGCGGTGAACCCGAGAAAGTATTTCGTATTTTCGTCGTCGATGTTTATGATGTGGGAGTTTTTCGTCGCCTCGAACAGTTTTCCTTTGGCTGCCCTGTAATTCTCAAATCCGCCGTGGGATTCGATGTGCTCGGGACTTAAGTTAGTGAAAACTGCAGTGTCAAAATTGATGAATTTGTGCCGAAATTGCTTGATGCCTTCCGAAGTGACTTCTAAAATGATGTACTTGCACCCCGCATCTTTTGCTTGCCTAATGAATTTCTGGATGAAAAATCGGCCGGGCATGGTCATCTTATAGGTATTAGGCCATTCTTTTTCTCCAATCTTAAACCTGATTGAGGACTGGGAAGCGGCTTTTATCCCCGCGTCTTCAAAGATTTTTGCCATAAATTCAACAGTCGTAGATTTTCCGTTGGTTCCGGTGACTCCGATTATTTTCAGGTTTCTGCTCGGTAAACGGTAAATCACAACTCCCAGAAAAGCCAAACCGAAATGGTACCATTCGATTAAAAAAGACGGGAGGATTTTTTTTAATAGAGACTTCATTATTTTAAAACTATCATAAAGTTGAATTAAAGGAAAATTTAAGTTATCGTTAGATAGACTCGATGTCTCGTTAAGCTCATGATAATAAGGAGGAACCTTTTTCTATGAATAAATTCCATCTTGTAGCGAAATTCAAACCGACGGGAGACCAGCCCCAAGCGATCGATAAATTGACTAAAAATCTGGAAACGGGCATAAAACACCAGGTGCTTTTGGGCGTAACCGGATCGGGTAAAACCTTCACCATGGCTAAAGTCATTGAAAAAACCCAAAAGTCCACTTTGATAATTTCGCCGAACAAAACCCTGGCCGCCCAGCTTTACCAGGAATTCAGGGATTTCTTCCCACAAAGTGGCGTACATTATTTTGTGTCTTACTTTGATTATTATCAGCCCGAGGCCTATATCCCCCAGTCGGATACATATATAGAAAAGGACTCCAGAATAAACGAACAGCTCGACAGAATGCGCCACGCCGCCGTTCAGGATCTAATAACCAGGGATGATGTGATAATCGTGGCTTCGGTATCGTGCATTTATAACATAGGTTCGCCCGAGGATTACCAGCAGGTTTCCTGGGAAATAAAACAAGGACAGAGAATGAACAGAAACGACTTTCTGACAGGGTTGGTGTCTCTGCAATACCAGAGAAACGATTTTGAATTCAAACCCGGAACTTTCCGGGCGATAGGAGATATAGTCGATATTTACCTGGTTACGGGAGAGGGAATGGTGAGGGTGGAATTTTCCGGAAACGAAATGTCAAAAATTTCAAAAGCCGAGGCCGAACTGACTCCAAAATTCAAAGAGCAGGTAAAGCAGATCCGGCTGTTCCCCGGACACTTTTGGATAACCCCGCAGGAAAAATTGAAAATTGCCCTGAAAAATATAGAACTGGAACTACAGGAAAGGCTGAAAACTCTCAGAAAGGAAAACAAACTGGTTGAAGCCCAAAGGCTGGAACAAAAGGTCAACTACGACCTGGAAATGTTGAGGGAAACGGGCTTTTGTTATGGCATAGAAAATTATTCCAGCCATCTGGAATTCAGAAAGCCCGGACAGGCGCCGTACACACTGGTCGATTATTTCGGCTTAAAAAAGGACTTTTTGATTTTTATAGACGAATCCCACCAGACGCTCCCCCAGATTCATGCAATGGCAAATCAGGACAGGGCCAGGAAAAAAACTTTGATAGAATACGGATTCAGACTGCCTTCGGCTATAGATAATCGGCCCTTAACTTTCAATGAATTTGAGGAAAGGGAAAAAGAAGTCGTTTACGTCTCAGCAACCCCTTCCTCGGAAGAATTGGAAAAGAGCAGACACCATATCGTTGAGCAACTGATCAGGCCAACCGGGCTTTTGGAGCCGGCAATTGAAATCCGCTCCTCGAAAAACCAGGTCAAAGACCTGATTTCAGAAATCAAAAAACGCATTGCCGTAAAAGAAAGGGTTTTGGTTACAACTTTGACCAAAAGACTGGCGGAAGCGCTGTCTGACTTTTTAGCCGAAGAAAAGATATCCTCGCAATGGCTGCATTCAGAGGTTAAGACTCTGGAACGCCCGAAAATACTTAATGAATTAAGAGAAGGAAAATATGATGTTTTAGTGGGAATAAACCTTCTGAGAGAGGGCTTGGATCTGCCGGAAGTGTCTCTGGTTGCCATTCTTGATGCCGACAAAGAAGGTTTTTTGAGATCGGAAACAACACTTATCCAGACGATGGGAAGAGCTGCCCGTCATACATCCGGCAAAGTGATTTTATACGCAGATAAAATGACAAAATCTATGAAAGCGGCCATTACCGAGATAGACAGGAGAAGAAAAATACAGGAAGACTACAACAAGAAACACAACATTTTACCAAAATCCATCGTCAAGGAAATCAGGGAATGGCAGTTTGAGACAAAAGGGAAAGGATTGACGTCGGAGTTTATGACGATAAACGACGAAAAACTTCTGGGAAAAGAAATGAAAGACGCCGCGAAAAATCTTGATTTCGAAAGAGCGGCCGAAATCAGGGATTTGATCCTTCGGCTCCGTTCAGAATCGATGCCGAGCAAATCGAAAGGTTAATTCTTCAACTCCGCTCAGGACCAATGCCGAGTAAACTGAGGTATTGATTAAAAAAATAAAAAATGCTAAATAAAACTATATGGCAATTACAAGTTCGGCTAAAAAAGCTCTTCGCCAAAGTTTCAGGAAAAGAGTGATGAATGTGGCAAAGAAAGACAAAATAAAAAAACTTCTGAAAGAGTTCAAACTTTTTATTTCTCAGAAAAAAACAGAGGAAGCAAAACAACTCTTATCGAAAATTTACAAATCGCTGGATAAAGCGGCAAAAAGCGGGGTGATCAAAAAGAACGCGGCATCAAGAAAGAAATCGAGGATTGCGTCTTTGGTTTCAAAGACAAAATAATTTTCTCATAAGCCGGCAATCAGCAGATCCAGAGCCACCTCAGCTTCAATTTTCCCGGTTTTTATCGCCAGATCTACCTGAAATATTTTCCGGTAGATTTTTTTTAATTGCTGAAAATCGAATTTCTGCGCCTGCCAATAGGTTTTCTTGATCACAAAAGGATGAAGCTTGCATCTTTTCAGGATATCAGCGTATGTCAATCTTTTTTCCATCAGATCCCTGATTTCCACAAGGTTACGAAACTGAAAGTTTATCATTGAAAGAAGGTATAAAGGGTTGTCTCCCTTTTCCAGATGACCGTGCATCAAAAGTAACGCCTCATCTTTTTTCCTCGCGGCTATCGCATCTATCGTACTGAAAATATCGTTTTCAATCTTAGGTTTTACGAAAAGATCGACATCTTCCTTTTTAATCCTTCCCGCTTTTGAATAATTTACAAGTTTTTCTATTTCGTTTCCCATTTGCCAGAGGTCGCTGCCGACAAACAGCAAAAGTTCTTTTTGCGCGTCCGCTTCTATGAATGCACCCCGCTTTTCAACCTCTTTTTTAATCCAACCGGACAATTCCCGTTCTTCTAACGCCTTAAATTCTTCTGCATCGGATTTTTTCTCCAGAAATTTAAAAAGCGAATCTCTCCTGTCTATCTCCTTCCCTTCATAAATTGTTATTATCGTGTCGGATTTCGCAAATTTATCCGCGTTTTCAAGAAAATTCTCTTTGAAATTTTTGTCGGAGAAAACATCTTCCAAGACCACCATTTTCTTTTCTCTGAATATCGACGAACTTTCTATTTCATTCTTAAAATCCTGGAAATTCAGATTCTCGGAGTTAAATTTGACCAAATTTAATCTGCCCTTCCCGGTCTTTTTTTCAGAATCGGCGCAGTCGGAAATTATTTTTTTTAATTTTTGTCTGGATCTGTATGAGTCCGGGCCGTAAAGAAAAATCAGCATGTTTTAATTCACTTCTGGCAGATGGGACAAAAATGAGCCGATCTGCCTCCAATTTTTATTCTTTTGATTATTCCTCCGTCTTTCCTAAAACACGGCATTCCCTCTCGTCTGTAAACATTCTGAATTTCCTGATAGCCTCCTTTTTCGCCATTTACAAGACGGAAATCGCTCATACTGTCGCCTTTCAGTCTGATTGCTTTTTCCAAGATTTTTTTTATTGCGACATAAATTTCCTTCAAATCTTTTCCCGATAAATCCGCGACGTTCCGCAAGGGATGAATTCTCGCCTCCCAGAGGATCTCATCGGAATAAATGTTTCCGATTCCCGCAATGATATTCTGGTTCATCAAAACCTGTTTGATTTTTCCTTTTTGCGGCAAAACTTTTTTGAATTTTTCGGAAGTGAAAGATTTGTCGAGCGGTTCGGGACCCAAGCTGTTCAATCCGTCAGATTTTTCCAATTCCTTTTTCCTCCACAATTCGATTTTCGCAAATTTTCTCATATCCGACAAAGCAAGCTGTACCCCGTCGTTCAGAAAAAAAATCACGTGCAGAAACCCGTTTCTCGGGTCGTCTGAAAGAGGACCTTGTATCTCGGATTTCCAACCGTTTTTTATCATCTTCCATTCCCCCAAAAGCAGGTGGCCGGTCATTTTTTGATGGACGAGCAGTATCCTTCCACCGGAAAGATCGAATAAAATGTTTTTCCCCCTTCTCCAGATTCTTTGAATTTTCCTTCCGATTATATCTTTTTTAAAAACACCAAAGGAACCCGGTTTCTTCACGATTTTCGGCCAATCGGTCCAAATATCAACAAAGGTCCGATTTCGGACCTTTGTTCTCAAACCATTTATTATTGTTTCCACTTCCGGAAGTTCCGGCATTTTTATTGAATGATTTTTTTAATTTTATCGATGATTTCCCCCGGAGTAAAATGCGCTTTTATAAGATAATCCGTGGCGCCCAGTTTCAACCCTTTTTCTATATCTTCCCTCTGGCCGAGATTCGAAAGAATTATGACGGGAATTTTCCCGATTTCGGGATCCGCTTTCGCCCTCGATAACACTTCGAAGCCGTCTATTCCTGGCAAAATTAAATCGAGCAGGACCAATCCCGGCTTTTCTTCTTTTATTTTTTTCAGCCCTTCTTCCCCGTCAACCGCCTCGCTTATTTTATACCCCTCCTTCACAAGCTTCTGTGACATCAATTCTCTGAGGAATTTATCGTCTTCTATAACAAGAATTGTTTTCTCCATTTTTATTTCCCTATTTGTTTTATGACTTTATCGAGCACTTCCTGCGGATCAAATTCCGTTTTGATAAGCCAGTCCTTGGCTCCCAATCTTTTCGCTTTATCCAATTCCACCGGCTGGCCGGAATTGGAAATAATGACAACCGGAATATTTTTCAGATTTTCGTCACCCGACATTTCTTCCAAAACTTCAAAACCTCCTTTTTTGGGCATTATTATATCGCACAAAACAATATCGGGCTTTATTTCCCGCACCAGCTTTAATCCTTCTTCTCCATCTCTGGCCAGTGAAACTTCGTAGCCCTCTTTGGTCAGTTTCCTCTGAAGAAGGTTAATCATCAATTCCTCATCCTCTATTAATAAAATTTTCTTTGCCATAGACTTTTAGAATTTTATTAGAAAACCGCAAAAATCGTCGCCCAGGCCGATGCACCTTTTTTCCTCAACGGTTACTTTGTTTACGCTGGTCTGGCCGCCCGCTACCGCCAAAGATCCTATTTTGGATATCACTCCGTCGATATATCCCTCTATGAAACCTTCTTCAAAAAAACAAAGTGTTTGCATTACATTGGGAACATTAGCGGTCAATGAAGATTCGTGAATTTTAATTTGAGCCCCCTTCAGTTCGGGTTCTATTTCAACTTCCACCCTTCCTTCACCCAGCGCTTCCAGCATTTTTTTGATTTCTTCCAGGACAAGAGATAATTCCGTTTTTTCCGAAGAAGTTCCTATTTTGTTGCCCAATTTCATTCCTGCCAGTCTTAAGGCGGATTGATACCCGACGGAAGCCCACTGAAGGGAAAAAACAACCATTCGCAAGGCCCGGATATCCATTTTATCTCCCATTTCTCCCCTTAAATTCTTGACGGGCTTCCCATCAATAATGTCTCTAAGGTCTCTTTCGAGATTCCCGATTATTTTTTCCATAAAAAATCGATTTTATTTAGCGATGTTTTTCTTCGCCAAGAGATAGCTGCCGACAATCAAATAGACACCTGCTATTACCTGGATGACAAGGAAAATCGGTTTTACCGTCAAGCCCGTTATCCATCTGTAAATCATGGCCATTTCCCAGACTTCGTGAACGGTACCCCAAACGACGGCCAGCCAGAAAATATTCCATTCTTTCGGCACCGGTCTGTCTCCGTAAAATCTTTTGAGATACCTTATTATAAAGTAGGCGGCAAGTACAAATCCTCCGACAATCAAAACCTGCGTTACTAAAGTGAGAACGGCGTCGCCGATAAGCCCTCTTGCGAACGGATTGGCAAAATGAAAACTTAGATATTTTTCCATACTTAGGAGGTTACTTCTTTAAATAAATTATAAGCTCCGACCGCCAGGAAAACACCGCCCAAGACGTGGGGCAGATCGAGAAAGAGATACCTCTCTATCAAACCGACATGCGCCGCCGTTTCATAAAAAAGGCATATTTCTCCGACTTCGGCGATTGCGGTGACAAAAATACCCCAGAGGATATACTTCCAGAATTTCGGGACGCCTCGTCCGGCGTAAAATCCTTTCGTATATTTTGAGACATAATAAGCACCGATGGCAAACGATACTGCGGCAAAAACCACCGCAAATAACATCGGCCATTTCAGCCACGGCATGTCCAGCGTATAATTATCCAGATCGAAAAATTTGAACCCCGTTAATGGTTTCGGGCTGAAAAGAGCTGCTGCAAAATAAGGTGTAATTTTTGAAAAATATTTTTTAAACATATTTTATCTTCGATTTTAATCGGCCTTTTTAGTGGTAATTAACGGATCCTGTTTCGGGGAACCTTCCTTTATTTTACTTCTTGTGGATAAAAAGACAATAGTCGTCCAGTGGATTGCTTCCGTCAGGAACGCGACCAAAATGCACGCACCACATCCCTTTAAAAGGATATAGATCAACAGAGGTAATTCAATAAGTTCCGCCAGCCCTATTATCAGACCTCCTTTCAACAGGCTTTTGCAGTGAAAATTCAGCCAAATTTGACCTATATTGATTATGACAAAAATTACGGTGAAAACGGCAATTTGAGGCATGGATCAGAATTCTTTAATGAATTCCCCGAAACTTTCTTTTACCGGTAAGGTAAAATAGAAAGTTGTTCCCTTTCCCTCTTCCGACTCAAACCAGACTTTTCCTCCATGAGCTTCTATAATGTTTTTTGTGATAAAAAGACCAAGCCCGGTTCCTTCAGTATCGATTCTGACAACATTCGACCCTCTGAAAAATTTCGTAAAAACTCTTCCTTGCTGGTCTTGCGGAATCCCAGCTCCGGTATCTTTTATTGAAAATTCTACTTCCTTTTCCAGGGGTTTCAAAGCAACAGTAATTTGACCATCGGAAGGAGTATATTTTATCGCATTCTCCATAAAATTCTGGACTGCCAATTTTATTTTTTCTACATCCAGCATAAGTCTCGGCAATTTTTTTTCCGGTTTTTGAAATTCCACTTTTAAATTTTTTCTTAAAATATCTTCTTTACAGGCGCTGATGACAAATTGAACCACCAAATCCAGGTCGGTCGGAACGGGCTTATACAGGTATCTTCCTTCTTCTATCCTTGTAACATCCAAAAGGTCGTTTATTAAATTAATCATTCTTTCATTACTTATATAAGTTTTTTCAAGATACTCTCTTTGTTCCTGTGATACACTCCCGACATCACCGTCCAGAATCATTCTCAGCGTCCATTTTATCGCCGCGAGAGGAGTCCTGAGCTGATGGGCCGAAATGGAAACAAATTCGGTTTTTATCCTTTCAATCATTTTTTCCCTGGTAATATCATGTAGAATGACCAACGATTCAACCTGTTCCTTGCCAGCAATAGGGATAGCGTCGACTTCCAGGATAAGATCTTCCCTTAAAGATATTTCTTTTCTGAAAATTCCCTTGATTTCTTCCCCCAAAAGACTCACAAGTGTCAAAAAGTTCGGATACTGAGAAAGCTCCAAAAGCGATTTACCTATTAAATCCCTGGCTTTTACTCCAAAAAAATTCTCGGCCAGAGGATTAATCAATGATAATTTTTTTTCCTGATCAAAAACCATCAGTCCATCCGAAAAATTGGTGATTATGGAAATCGTTTTATTTTTCTCTTCTTCCGCCTTCTCTCTCGCCACCTCGATATCCTCTAAAATATTGATCAAGGCTTTCTTTGTTTTTTCAAGTTCGCTGGTTTTAATCTGGAAATCCTGCACTTCCGCTTCTCTCAGTTTCTGCATTTCCTCCAAAAAGGAAATAAGCGAATTTATGCTTGAAATTATGAAATCCGCTTCCTTCTCCTTCACCAAACCGATGCGATTGGAAAAATCACCTCCTTTTACGGAAGTCAAAACCCTTGCGAATTCTTTCATTTTTTCCCTCGTAAAACAAAATTCTGAAATTTTATTTGTTGCAGCCATTGGTTCGCCGATTCTTATTTTATAGCTTAGGTTTCCCTTCTTCCTTCAGTTTTTTAATCTCTTCCTTGAGCTCGATCATTTTCAGCTCTCTGCCTATCGTCAGCCTGTGGAATTTTCCCAGCTCATCTATCTTTTCCTGAAGTTCTTTTGTTCTTTCGGTAACCTTCACCTCGAGGCTTTCGGCAAGCTCTTTCAACTCACTTGTCCTTGCGGTCACTTTTATTTCCAGCGTCATCCTAGCTTCTTCTATTTCATCCTGGGCCAAAAGCAATTTTAGAAAATATCTCTGCAGACTTGTGGTAATGAATCCGATTACTCCTATACTCAAAAGAAGTAAAGTGAAATCAGTGTTTGGAACCAATATTTCTTTTTTGGAATAACTCGCAAATAAATAGACATATCCCAAAATGGCTAAGGAGCCCGCAAAAAAAATCGCTTTCAGGTTTCTGAAAAAAGAAACTGCCATAAGGAAAAGGACATAACCCATTATCACTACTTCGCGGCTGGATTCCAAAAATGCCATCAGCATCGTCCAAACCAGCATCATCAACCCGCCAGCGATATATTTTCCGATAAAAATGTCTTTCCTGCTTTCTATGATTGTAATGAATAAAAAATAGGCGAAAACGTTTATTGAAAAAAATATTAAAAACTCTCCCCAACTTAGAGCTTGATTCCCGAAAATTGATGTGCCTGCCTGATAAACCAGAAAAAAAACGCCAAAAAGAAGCAAAACGACGATCATCAGCCTGTTTTCTTCTATTTCTTTTTGATTAAGTATATATTCTTTCAGTGAGTTTATCGGAGCTTCTACTTTATCACAGAAATTTTTTATCGCTTTTTTACCAAAATTGGAAGCAGCATCCCACTTTTTGAAAGCGGATGAAAGTAGAAGATCAGCGACAATTCTTCCTTCCTTCTTTTCGATTATTTTTGAAAAAGTCGTATCGAGCAAATAAGCAGAAAACAAATACCACTCCAGACGCGGAGGCAGAAATGTGGTGGAAAAAAATCCGATATTTTTATTTTTCAGATTATTCGCCTCGCGAAGATACCTTGCCACGGGCATCGCCACTCGCGTCCAATTCGGAGTCCCTATACAAATTACATCGTAAACCGAAAAATCCTTGATTTTCGGTTCTTCAATCCCGCATTCCTTTTTGAAAATTCTGGTGAAAAACCAAATAAAACCACTATGTTCTTTTTTGGGTTTGATTTTTTCAACATCGACGGAATGCCCCTTTCCCTCCAATTCTTTTTTAACCCAAAAAGCCAATTCTTCGGTCTTTGTAGTCTTAGAATAATAAGCGATTAAAATTTTCATGAATGAAATGAATGTAAATTTCTGTGAAACGTTAAATTTTCATTATCTTGCCCTTTTAAGATATTTTATACCAATTCCCTGCTGATTGGTATATTCCGAATTCATAATAATTTCCCCTGGTTCTTCGTTCCGCTTTTTCCTTCTTTCTTTTTTTCCTGATTAATTCCCTGTCCCGATTCCCGTATCCTCTTGGATAAGCTATAAAAATTCATCTCCTCGAATAATTTTATAATTTCCCCCTTATCGAATTCCCATCTGGATTTTTCCAAATCAAAGGATATCGGCACGTTTTTTTCCAGCTTTACGAGCTCTTTGGACAGAAAAGCCTGGGCTTTATATTTCAATAAAATTTCTTTCACTTTCGGCCTGATCTTATCCGATCCCTTTGAGTTTTTATCGATTGCGTCGTACAGATTTTCCAAATTCCAAAACTGCAAAATGAGTTCCGTTGCCGTTTTTTCTCCTATGCCTGTAACCCCCGGGATGTTGTCCGAAGGATCGCCTCTCAGCGATTTATAGTCCAGAAGTTGTTCGGGAACCAGACCATGGAATTTTTCTTTAACCTGATCCCTATCGTACAACATAATATCTTTTACTCCTTTTCTTAAAATATAAACTTTCGTCTGGGAATCCACCAATTGCAAACTATCCGAATCTCCGCTAAGGATAATTTTGGAAATTTCCGGTCCGCTTTCAGAAGAAACAATCGTAGCTATTATATCGTCAGCTTCAAACCCCTCTTTCTCGAAAACCGGAACGCGGAAAGCTTTTAAAACTTCTTTGATTTTCGGTATCTGAGAATAAAGCTCTTCCGGCGCATGGGGACGCGTGGCTTTGTATTCTTTGTATTTTTTATGACGGAAAGTGGGGGCAGACAGGTCGAAAGCCGCCGCAATGAAATCGGGATGGAAATCATTAATCGCCTTCAAAAACACGAGGATAAATCCGTACACGGCATTCACAAGTTCTCCTTTTTTCGTAGTCAGGCGCGGCAAAGCATGATAAGCCCGGTGCACTATGGAGTTGCCGTCGATGACTATCAGTGTCTTTTTTTCCTCCTTTGTTTTCATAATAGTGTTATTTCCCGCTTTTTATCGCTGACAAAATCAAATTTTATCCAAACCGTTCCTTTCGGCAGTACTTTTCTAATTTTTTCCGCCCATTCGACGGCAACGATATTTTGAGGATCAGAAACTATTTTTTCGAAACCAAGTACGGAAATATCCTTTTCTCCGGAAATTCGATAGCAATCAAAATGGTAAAATTTTTGGAAATTGCTTTTTGAAAGCATAACAAACTTTTTCATTATGACAAAAGTCGGACTCAGGATTTTTTCTTTCGACCCCAGGCCTTTGGCAAATCCCTGCAAAAAGGTGGTTTTCCCTCCTCCAAGGTCTCCTTTCAAGCCTAAAACAAAGGCATTTTTTTGGAGCTTTGTTTTCAGTAATTTTTTTGCCAATTTTTCACCGATTTTTCTGGTTTCCGCGGGACTTCCGGCAAAATATCTCTCCATTTGATTTGACTTTTGAACCCTATTGGGATAAATTCAATTAATCGCAACCTAAATTTATTCTAACCTAAATGCCTGAAGTTTCAAAAAAGATAACGGGCTTGGTGGAAATTTCTTCCGCGATTTTTGGGGAAATAAAAAAGGGAATAAACAACATCGGCGATTTCGCAAAAAGGATTGATGATTTCTCCAGCAAAAGAGTTACTGAAATTCTTGAAATTATTCTGGGGGGAGCTATAAATCTTAACGCTTCAGACATACACATAGAGCCGGAGGAAACAAGAACAAAAATCAGGGTGAGAATCGATGGTTCTTTGCTGGACGTCGCCTTCCTCGATAAAACCACATACGAGAGCATACTCTCAAGAATTAAACTTCTTTCGGAACTTAAATTCAACATAAGCGACCGGCCTCAGGATGGTCGTTTTTCTATTTTATGGAAAGAAGAACCAATAGAGATAAGATCATCAACTTTGCCTGCGGAATATGGAGAGTCCATTGTTTTGCGCCTTTTGAACCCGAAAAATCTGATTAATATGGAAGTCCTTGGCTTGAGAGAAGACCTTTTTGAAACTTTCGATAAGGAAATTAAAAAACCGAACGGTATGATAATAGTTACGGGTCCTACGGGTTCCGGTAAGACAACAACCTTATATGCTTTCCTTAAAAAAATCTACAATCCCGAAATAAAAATCATCACTATAGAGGATCCGATTGAATATCATTTGGAAGGAATCTCCCAGACGCAGGTGGCGCAGGAAAAAGGATATGATTTCGCAAGCGGCCTGAAGTCGATAATGAGACAGGATCCCGATGTAATACTCGTCGGAGAAATAAGAGATCAGGAAACGGTGGATATCGCCCTTCAGGCGTCCCTGACGGGGCATTTAGTTTTGACGACACTGCACACAAATGATGCGGCCGGAACTATAGCCAGATTGGTCAGTTTGGGCGCAAAAATTTCTAATATCGGAGCCGCGATAAACATGGCTGTCGCCCAAAGGCTGGTGAGAAAGGTCTGTCCGAAATGCGCGGAATTCGAAAAAGCTACGGAAGATGAGCTGAAAAAAATCAAACAGGCACTGGAAGGAATCTCCCAAAGGATAAATCTGCCGAAGATATCTTCCGAAATAAAAATCCCCCGCGTTAAGGGGTGCAAAGAATGCAATTTTACCGGATATAAAGGAAGGGTGGGAATTTTTGAAACCTTTTTGGTTGACGATGAAATGGAAAAATTCATTCTGACGGAACCTTCAATACCCGCTCTGAAAGAAAAAGCAATCAAAAAAGGGATGGTGACGATGCATCAAGACGGACTGATAAAAGTTTTTAACGGTGTCACAACCTTGGAAGAAGTTGAAAAAATAACGGGCGAATAAAAAAACACTAGACCCAAGACTGGGGGAGGACTTAAGTATTTGGAACTAAGTTTAGAATTTTCCCGAGGAGTAGCCCAGGTGAAACCCAGGCTATCCGACTAAAGAAAACTCCGGGACCCCCAGTCTTGGAGCTAGTGTCTCCGATAAACTATATATTAACAGAATATGATGAATTTGTCAAGTATCCTCCTCCGGCTCTGTCTGACAAAGGAAGCAGGGGCTTTAACGGCCCTGCTATTATTTTCTCTACTATTTTCCCCTCTATCCAGCCAAGCTTCCCTTCCCCAGGGTGTTGCCATCAATGAAATCGCCTGGATGGGAGCAAAAATCGACGGTGTAGAGCCGAAAAATTGGTGGAGATACGAGTGGTTTGAGATATATAACTCAACGAAAGCCGATATTCCGCTTGACGACTGGGAAATAGCCGTATCCGGAGTAAAAGACGTCTGGACTCTCAGGCTCCGAGGAGAAGTATCGGCCGAGGGATATTTTTTAGCTGTTTCCTCGGATAAAATTTTTTCTTCCTTTAATCAAAACTATTCCGACCTCGGAGGCAGGTTCTCAAACGAAGGCCAGAAAGTTTCATTGACGGATGCAAGTGGTATCCTTATCGACGAAATCGACTGTACCTACGGCTGGTTTGCCGGCGATAATGCCGCAAAACGAACAATGGAGAGGAAAGATCCTTTGTTACCGGGCAATGATCCCTTAAGCTGGGGAACCAGCCGGGAGACCAATGGGACACCCGGGGGAAACAATGATTTTCCGGAAGCTAAAACAAATGCGATTTATCCTTCTGGCATCTTTTTAAACGAATTACTGCCTTCTCCTCAGGGGAAAGACGAAGAAAACGAATGGATTGAAATTTCAAATAATAACTCCTTTGACGCCGATATTTCGGGATGGAAAATTACGGATGGAATAGGAGTTTCAACAGATTACACTTTCCCCTCCGAAACGATTATCGGAACTAAGGGATTTATTGTTTTGGCGCGACCGGAAACAAAAATCACCCTGAACAATAGCGGAGACAAAATAACTCTTTTGAGACCCGACGGGACGGTTGCGGACACCGTGGAGTACAAAGATGCGCCTATAAACAATTCTTTCGCTCGCACTGAAAATGATTGGGATTGGAGCACTATTCCGACTCCGGGCGCTTCAAATAATTTTCCAATCGAAACCTCACAGGAAGCTTATGAGAATTCCCCATCCATTCAAAATGCGACCGCGATGAACATCCAAGCTTCCGCAGTGGCATATATCCCGAGATCTGATTCTTGGATCATATTCGCGACTGCTTCCCTTTGCGCGGTTATTTCCGGCGCTGCAATAATGATTTTTAAAAAATCCGCAATAAAATAAGCAATTTTGTTTGCTACTTGATTAGTAAAAAAAATCTGGTAGAATGCGCGTAGACGTATTTTAAATATATCAAATAAAATGTCAGGACATTCTCACGCAAAAACTATAGGATGTCCTGAATGCAGTTGGCGAAGGTGACGCTTCGCAACCGAACCGCAGATAATCCCTAGATTTTCTTTTAAAATAGCGGGGGTTCGGTGAGAAACAGCAGCAGCGAAAAATATCTTCTGTTTTGATAAAGCTGACTGCGTGTCGCCAGAGACAACTGCATTAATAATGTTTAAACAATTACAAAATGTCAGGACATTCTCACGCAAAAACTATTAAACACCAAAAAAACATAACTGACCAAAAGCGCGGTCAGATGTTTTCGAAAATGGCGAGAGTCATCTCCGTCGCCGTAAAAGAAGGGGGAGCGAATCCCGAAACGAATTCGAAACTCAGGATGGTGATTGAAACGGCAAGGAACGTTAATATGCCCCGGGAAAACGTTGACCGTGCGATACAAAAAGCCGTCGGTGGAGATTCCGAAGAAATACTTGAAGAAATTTCTTTTGAAGCATACGGCCCAGGGGGAAGCGCCGTTATCATTGAAGGCATAACAGACAATAAAAATCGCGCTTTGGGGGAGATAAAACAAATACTTAACCAAAGAGGCGGAAAGCTTGTAGGAGAAGGGTCCGTCAAATGGATGTTTGAAAGGAAGGGCAGCATATCTTTGGATCTTAAATCTCAACCGGAACTCCTGCAAAACAAAGAAAAATTGGAAATGACGGTAATAGAAGCGGGCGCCGACGATATACGCTGGCAACCGGACGACATTTTGGAGGTGTATACGAAAATAGAAAACCTGGAAAATGTAAAACAGAATCTTGAAAAACAAGGAACAAAAATAGATTCCGCTTCGTTGGAATGGGTTCCAAAAGAAGAAGTTTTTCTTGACGACGCACAAAAGACTGCCAATGAAAAACTTTTTGACGCTCTCGATGAAAGCGATTCCGTGCAAAACGTTTATTCTAATCTGAAATTTTAACAGCCGGGAAATCCTATTTCCATTATGATAATCCTAGGTATAGATCCGGGCACTGCGAGCACCGGATACGGCGTGATAAAAACAAAAAAGGGATGTAAAAGCACGGATATTTCCCAGCTTGGAAACAGCCTGGAATGCCTTGGTTACGGCCTCATTAAAACGACTCCCGATCTTTCCACCGGCAACCGCCTGAAAAAACTGAGCAATGAACTTTCAAGGATGATCGCAAAATACCGGCCGGAAATTCTCGTGATCGAAAGTATATATTTTTTTAAAAACCTAAAAACAGCCATCCCGGTTTCTCAAGCAAGCGGGGTGGTTTTTTTGATGGCGGCAAAGAAGAACATACCGATTTACAGTCTGACTCCTCTTCAGGTTAAAATGACCATTGCCGGACACGGGTGGGCTGAAAAAGAAAAGGTCCAGGAAAAAATGAAAAAACTCCTGAGATTGAAGGAAATTCCAAAGCCGGATGATGCCGCCGATGCCCTGGCGATAGCCCTGACTTATTTTTTAAAAAATAACCTCTTGACGCTTCAATGTGATTCAGCGTCAAGCCTGAGGAAATCGAAGGCTTGACAAAGAGTATCGAAAAATTATAATGCCATAAGGCAGTATATCGTAATACGTTATAATGCTCGAAGGAGCAGTATATCGTTCGTAAATTAAGCGTACAAATTAAAAGGTCGATCAAAATAAATCCGGCTTCGTTCTTTTGAGAACGATTCCAAAGATAAGCAAACATGGCTTACGAAGATACAATTCTAGATTCTTTGCCAGAAGAAGGTGAGGAAGAACCGGAAGAAAAAACGGAAGGTGAAGAACCTGAGACAGACGATAGTGATTTTTCTGCGAATGACGATTACGACGGCGAAATTTAAATTTCAATTTAAAAAAAGACCCCTTTCGGGGTCTTTTTTTTCATATTATTTGAGCGAATTTTCTTTTCCCCGCCTGAATTATCATTCCTTTTTTGATTTCAACGGATTTCCGCCAGTCATTTTCCGCTTTTTTATCTATCTTCACTCCTCCTTGTACGATAAGGCGCTTCGCTTCCGATTTTGACGCCACAAGATCAGCTTTCATCAGAAGATCAAGAATATTAACCTCTCTTCCTCCAATTTTAACCTTTTTAATTTCCGACGGAATCTCCTTGTTTCTAAAAATCTTGTTGAATTCCTTTTCCGCCTTTTCCGCCGTTTTTTTATCATAACAAACCGAAACGATTTCCCTCGCAAGACCGGCTTTTGCATCGCGCGGATTGATCTTTCCGCATCTCATTCCTTCGGATATTTTTTCAATTTCCGAAAGTGCGGCATCGGTGCAAAGTTCCAGTCCGGGAACAATCAATCCGTCGGGCCAGCTCATTATTTTTCCGTAAATGTCTTCGGGTCTGTCATCAAGATTCACGGCATTCCCGGACGTTTTCCCCATTTTCTTACCGCCCGGGTCCGTGAGAAGCTTTGTCGCCAGCACGAACTTTTCCTTATTTTTCAAGATTTTCATCAAGTCACGACCGCAAAGCATGTTGAAAAGCTGATCTCTCCCTCCAACCTCCAGATCCACATCCATGGCAACGCTGTCATAAGCCTGTGCTAAAGGATACAAAAACTCATGCAGATAAATGGGTTTTTTCTGCGTTATTCTTTCCTGGAACATATCTCTGATTATCATCTGCTGGACGGTGAAATTTGAGGCGAGTTCTATCAATCTGGCGAAAGAAAGATTATCCAGCCATTTGCTGTTGAACAGAATTTTAACCGCGTTTTCCCCCGAAAAACCTAGAAATTTACCTGCAATTTTTTTATAATTTTTGGAATTATCCAAAACTTCTTTTCTGCTCAGTTTTTTCCTTACAGCAAGCTTCTCGGTGGGGTCTCCTATCATCCCGGTGAAATCACCTATAAGCATTATCACTTCGTGTCCTAGATTCTGGAACTGCGATAATTTTTTCAGGGTTATAAGGTGTCCGAGGTGAAGTTTCGGAGAAGAAGGATCATAACCGCAATAGAGGCGAATTCTTTCGCCTGATTTCATTTTTTCTTCCAAATCTTTCGACTCAGGATAAATTACTTCTACCCCCTTCGTCAAAACATCTTTTATTTTTTGCGGATTGGTGTTTGTCCCCATATTTTTCTATATTATACCAAAAACCCAATGTTTGCTAATTACCTAAAAATTTTGTACAATAACTAAGCTTGTTTTTAAATTACTCGGATGAAAAGGAAGAAATTAAAAGTTTCGGGTTTTATCAAAATTGCAGGATTTCTTTTCGTTATTTTCCTGTTGACCTGCGCATTTTTGTTCATTCTCTACGTAAAAGACCTGCCGCGTCCGGAAAAATTCACTGAAAAGCAATTTTTCCAGTCAACCAAAATCTATGACCGCACGGGGCAAGTTCTTTTGTATGAGATTTATGGTGAAGAGAAAAGAACTGTCATTCCGTTCTCAGCCACTCCAAAATATCTCCAGCAGGCCGTAATCGCGACAGAAGACGCCAATTTCTACAATCATTTCGGCATTGACCCGAAAGGGTTGATACGATCGATCCTTGCGGACTTGCGGTTGAGAGAACCCGCATACGGAGGGTCAACTATCCCCCAGCAGTTGATAAGATCAACCTTTTTTTCCACGGAGAAAACCGCTCGAAGGAAAATCAGGGAAATCATTTTGGCATTGGAACTGGACAGGCGTTATTCCAAAGAACAGATTTTGGAATGGTATCTGAACCAAGTTCCCTTCGGCCAAAACTCTTACGGAGCTGAAGCTGCCAGCCAAACCTATTTCAAAAAGCCAGCTTCGGCAGTATCCTTGGCCGAAGCCGCAACTCTGGCGGCTTTGATAAAAGGTCCCAGCTACTATTCCCCGTATGGGAGCCATAAAGACGAATTGCTTGTCAGAAAGGACTATGTTTTGGACAGGATGGCTTCAACAGGTTTTATAACGGAAGAAGAAGCGAACATCGCAAAAAAGGAAGAAATAAATTTCGAAGAAATCTTGCAGCCGATAAAAGCTCCTCATTTCACGTTATGGGTCAAAGACTATCTCGAGGAAAAATACGGGGAAAATTTTCTTAAGGAAAGAGGATTGAAAGTTTACACATCACTCGATTGGAATCTCCAACAGGCGGCAGAAAAATATATCGAAGAAGGAGCAAAAACAAATAAAATCTACGATGCCAACAACGCTGCATTGGTGGCAATTGATCCGAAAACCGGTGAGATTCTATCGATGGTCGGATCGGCTGATTGGTATGCGACAAGTTCTTATCCTGGAGGATGCTCCGCGGTTGAGAATGATTGCTTGTTCGATCCGAAGTTTAACGTAGCAGTAGGATCGGAAAGTACACCCGGCCGCCAGCCAGGATCTTCTTTCAAGCCTTTTGTTTACGTCACCGCTTTTGAAAACGGTTTCCCCGATACTACGACCGTAATGGATATAGAAACGAATTTCGGAATGTGGGGGGATAAAGAGTATATCCCCAAAAACTACGATGATAAATTCAGGGGGCCGGTAACACTTCGCGAAGCGCTTGCTCAATCTTTAAATATACCTTCTATACGAACCCTTTATCTGGCGGGTGAAACGAATGTTGTGGACAATTATCTAACAACCAATAATTTCGTCGGGAAGGAAGCCATTTTTGTCAACGGCCTGCGGAACAGCATCGAAACCGCAAAACAAATGGGTATTACTACTTTAGATAAGCCTCTCTCTTCCTACGGTCCCGCGATAGTCCTTGGGGGAGGAGAAGTCAAACTGCTGGAAATGGTTTCCGCCTATGGAGTTTTTGCAACCGAGGGATTGAAAGTTTCTCCCGTATCTATTTTGAAAATAGTCGACAATGAAGGAAATATTATAGAGGAAAATAAAAAAACCCCTCAAAGGGTTTTACCGGTCGATGCGACAAGAGAAATAAACGATATCCTTTCGGACAATGAGTCAAGGGCTCCGATATTCGGCTTGAATTCTCCACTCTACTTTCCCGAATATCAGGTGGCGGTAAAAACTGGCACCACTCAGGATTACAGGGACGGCTGGATAATCGGGTATACTCCTTCGATTTCCGTCGGAGTATGGGTGGGGAACAATGACAACTCTTCCATGGCGAAAGAACCGGGGATGGTTTTGGCAGGCCCTATTTTCCACAGGTTTTTATCCGATTTTCTTACAAGCCATCCGAAAGAGGAATTCAATAAACCGATGCAGGAGGTCGTTTCCTCTAACTCTTTTTAATCGGCATTGCGATATAAAGGAAATTATTCTGGCCGGTAGGTTTTAATATCGCCGGTCCCTCTCCATCTGTCAGTTCGAATATGACTTCGGGTGTTTTTATTTTCAGGATCCCATCACTCAAAAACCGGTGGTTAAAAGAAATACTCACTTCTTTGCCTTTTACTTTCGCATTTATGTCACTCTGGTATTCTCCGAGGTCCTGGTTTTGGCCGGAAACTTCCATTTTTTCTTTTTTAGGATCTATTTTGAAAGAAATTTCATTCGTATTCCCACTGAACAAACTTGCTGATTTTACCTGGTTTAAGAATTCGTTCTTTGAAATCTGAACCTGGGTCGTAGTTTTTTCGGGGATTATGGCTTCATAGTCTGGGTAATTGCCTTCAATTAACCGGGAAATCAGTTGTATTTGGGGGTGCTGCATTCCAGACATTGGAAATTCGAACAAAACTTGGTTGGGAGAGAAATAAATTTTCAAATCACCTTCTTTTTGTCCGAATATATTAATTACTTCCTTTGCCGTCTGTTGGGGAAGGATGAAAGAGTATTCCTGGGTCAGGGAATTCTTAACAAAAAGTTTCTGCTCTCCGAGCCTGAAGCTATCGGTCGCAACTATTTTAATAAGGTCTTTTTGAAAAATAAAATAAACTCCGGATATCTCTGGCCTTGCTACAGAAGGAGAGGATATATCGACTACTTGATCCAGCGCCTGACAGAAATCAAGGCTTGAAATGAGCACGCTTTCACCCTCCTTAATTTCCGGAATTATCGGAAATTCTTCGGGATTAAAACCTTTAATTGTCGATTTATGATTTTGGGAAGTAATTAATAAATCAGTGTTTTTATTTTCCAAATCGATCGGTTTTTGCGGAAGAAAGTCAACTAATTGGGAAAAAACTCTTGCAGGGACTACAACCTGTCCTTGTTCTTCATTTTTCGACAAACTCCAGTATTGAATTCCAATTTCCAGGTTTGTTGCAGAAAAACAAGTAAAATTCTTTTCCGTTTTCAAAAGTATATTCTGAAGAATCGGCAAGGTTAGTGATTTTTGTGCCAACCTTTCGACGGTTTTTATACCTTCTTTTAAATTTTCATAAATAATCGTCAGTTTCATTTTATAAAATTATTTTATTTTAAATTATTATTATTAGTAATGTGTTTTTTAAAAATTTTGTTCTGATTCCCGAGTGCAAAAAGTGGGTAAAAGGATGGGATTATTTTGTGGGAAAATTTTTAAAAAATTCCCTTAGGATTTTTATGCCCGAGTTCTGCTAATATTTTCCACACTTTAAGCACTAATGATTCTTTGTTTTATTAAATTAATTTCGTCGTTCAAATTATTGTCTTTTTCCAAATCCCTTACAATTTTTTCATAGGAGTGGATTGCAGTTGTATGATCTTTCCCGCCGAACCTTCTCCCTATAAAAGGAAAAGAACTTTTTAATTCCTCCCTTAATAAATACATCGCAACTTGGCGCGGCTTCACTATTTCTTTTTTCCGCGAAATGGACAAAATATCTTTTTCTCTCAAATCGTAAAAACTGGCCACGGTTTGGATTATTTGCTTTGGGGATGCTATTTTTGTCGGGGGAGCGACAAGGTTTTTAAGCAAGGATTTTGCTATTTCGAGATCGGGCGTCTGGTTCTGAAGTTTTTGGTAAGCTACCAAGCGGTTTAAAGCTCCTTCAAGCTCCCGGATGTTCTTTTGGATATTTGAGGCGATGTAATTTAGAATTTCATCGGAAAAGTCCGCTTTCTTTTCCTGTGATTTCACTTTTAAGATAGCCACTCTTGTTTCAAAATCCGGATAAGAGATATCGGCAATCATTCCCCCTTCAAAGCGGGATCTCAAGCGTTCGGCCAGGGCGGGTATAGCCTTGGGAGGGCGGTCCGAAGAAAGAATAATCTGTTTGTTCTTTTCGTATAAAGAATTGAAAGTATGGAAAAATTCTTCCTGAGTTTTTTCTTTTCCCGCCAAAAACTGGATGTCGTCAATAATTAAAACATCTATAGTCCTCAGCTTGGACTTGAATCCTTCCATGTCCTGGCTTTTAATGGAAGCCACGACTCCGGAAGTGAATTTTTCGGAAGGGAGATATTTTACTTTTTTTTCCGGGGATGCTTTTAATACTTCGTTGCCGATTGCCTGGAGCAGATGGGTTTTCCCAAGGCCTACGCCTCCGTATATGAACAGCGGATTGTAAACCTGGCCGGGATTTTTCGAAGCTGCCCACCCGGCGGCCTGTGCCAATTCGTTGAAAGGACCGACAATGAAATTCTCGAAAGTGTAGCGAGGATTAAGATTGGTTTCCTGGTTGATTTTAAATTCCTGAAATTCAAGTTGGTCTGTTTCGACCACTGGAGCGATAGTCTTCTTTAAAACTTTAAGCTCCGACTTGCTTACGACGTATTTTACGGTTCGTATCCTTTCATCCAAACCGTTAAGAATTTTAAAAATAGATTTGTTGTATTTTTGTTCCAGCCATTCTTTGGCGAATGAATTAGGGACGGAAACCGATATTTCATTATCTTTCTGTTCAACTATCCCCGTGTTTCTGAACCAAGTGGAAAAATTAGCTGGAGAGATATTTAATTGAATTTGGGCTAAAACCGACTGCCAAATTTCTTCATTAGTCATGGTTTCAGCTCTTAGGAAGGAATGGTCCCAAGAGGTTAATTTAACCTTATTATTGCCCTCGAAGGCATATTTTACGCATCCTGACGAACGTACTCTTCTGTGAGACAGCATGGCCAGAAGAGCGTACTCTTCTGTGAGGATTATTGCCATTGTATGGCATATTCCTCTGTGAGGATTATAACACAAGGCAAAAAAAAGCCAAATGAGTCTTTAATTCCTCCTTTTGTTAATAATCTGGGGATAAGCTGTGAAATCCCAAACTCTTGTATTATTTTTGAAGGCTTCCTTGGGCAGGCTATTCAGGAATGTTTTCGAACCCTGAAATTGACTTTGTTTTGAATTTCCTTACAATGTAAATAGTATTTAAATTAAAATATATGTCCATTACATACCAACCAAAAAAGAAAAAAAGGAGAAGAACGCACGGTTTTCTGAAAAGACAAAGGACAACGGGCGGCAGAAGAATCGTTAAAAGAAGGAGAGCGAAGAAAAGACGGAAACTTACAGTCTAAACGGCCGCGAGCTTTAATTTGCCGGCAGTTGCATGTCACAAAAGGTAAAGCGTTTAAAAAAAGAAAAGGATTTCGAAAGAATAGCGAGGAACGGGAGGGGCATAAAAAAAGATTTTTTGATTTTGAAAGTTATGAAGAACAACTTGGATTATTCCAGAATCGCCGTTTCCGTTTCTAAAAAAGTTTCCAAGAAAGCCACCGTACGGAATAAAATAAAAAGGAGGATAATATCGGTAGCGGAATTTATTTTGCGGGGAGCGGAAGAAGGATGGGATATTCTTTTAAGCGCCTTGCCTGGTTTGGAAAAGAAAAGTTTTTCGGAAATAAAAATAATGTTAAAAGAAGTCTTTTTAAAAGCAGGAATTCCGGAAAATGGGTAAAAAGTTTTTTTTCGCAATTATTAGATTTTATCAGAAATTGATTTCTCCGATTCTGCCCAAAAACTGTCGATTTTGGCCCAGCTGTTCCGAATATTCATACCGGGCAGTCGAGAAATACGGTTTATTTTTGGGATTTTGGAAAAGTTTTAGAAGAATTCTGAGGTGCTATCCCTGGCATCCGGGAGGAATTGATTTACCATAAG